>JAZNTY010000208.1:0-5139 GCA_045592005.1 Alistipes sp.
ATAACCTGCAACACCGCCGACATAACTACCTACATAGTCCTTACTATCTGCAGGCTCAACGAACTTCACGGCTGCAGTACCATTTACAGTAGCATCTACATTGACTGTCTCAAATGTAGTATTAAATGCCACACCCACAAGCGCACCAACATTGATAAATGAAGAGGCAATCTGGCTATCATTAATAGTGATATTTTTCAGCGTTGCCCCATCTGTATAACCAAACAGACCACACGCCGCAATTGCTGTATTGTTAATAGACAGACCCGAAATGGTATAGTTACCACCATCATAAACGCCCTTAAATGGCTGCGATGCAATATTGAGCGCAGTTTCTTCATCGTATGTATAGCTACCGATAGGAGCAATAGCTACGCCTGACATATCAATATTTGCCACCTGACGGTAGTGCTTATCAGCATATGCTGCGCTCTGAGCTGCATCATTAACTCGTGTAGAGAGCAACTTCAAATCAGCAGCAGTGCTAATCAGGTATGGATTTGCAGCCGAGCCGTCACCACCACCCCACTCGCCAGCAATCTCGCGACGAGAAGTGGCATTATTGAGGTCAATATAGAGGTCGTAATAGATATTACGAGCAACCTGCTTATTATAAGCATAGGTATAGATAGCCTTATCGGTTGTAACCTCAACTGTTCCCTGATAGTTACCCGGAGCAAGCACCATATAGAGAGCCTTTGCATCAGCCTTAGCTGCACCAACAACATACGGCGTATCCAAAGTAGTAGTTACACTACCAAAACTACCACCAGCAAGGGTCAAATCCGCATCGGTTCCACCTTTTGTAAGGTCAGTTGTAAACTCGCCCGCAACTTTTCCTGAGGTATTATAGCTTACAGAGAGCAACTTCTCTCCTGCGTAAGAACCTGATGCATATACCTTCGCCTGAAGCAACGATGCCATTGGGCGCATTGTTACCGAAGCATGAAGCTCGCTACCTAAAGCCAACGGACAACCAATCATCGGCATATTGGTCACATTGAAAACCGCCACCTCAGCCTGACTCTGTGCCTGCGGAATAGTCAGCACAACATCAGTAATGCTCTTAGCGTCATTTGCACCACTATGTGGGAAGTATACAAACATCACATTGCCCGCTGCAAAGTCCTTTGTGGTAGTCGAACAGCGACCACGACCATCCTGCACAGCTACAACAGCCTCAGCATTTACGGTCGGCAGCGCAGAGTTGATGTAAACACCCAAAATCTCCTCGCCATTACCTTGCCATTCATACAGACCATCGTTAAAGAGAATACGGGTATTCTCCTCCAAATCAACATAGAAACTCAACTGTTTGGATGCAAGATTACACTCCTCAACAGCACTCTTTTGACAAGAATTTAATCCCAAAACTGTAGCAATAGCCACAATAACAATAAACAATCTCTTCATAGCTGCAATTTTTAGAGATTATCTTCCCCGCCAAAACCGGGCTGTTCAAAATTCTCATCCGAGAGGGCAAAACCCTGCTCTACATAGACCTTAAGGTCTTTTAACACCGGAGCGGCATATGCTCCAATACGATTTTTATGCACCATAAGTATAAGGTTTAGGTTTATTATTTTCCAAAGTTATGAACTTTTTATGGAATTTACAAATATAAATATCCACAAAAAAATGAGAGTGTCTAACAAGTTTTTTAGACACTCTCATTTTGTTAGATGTTGTATTATGTTCTATCTATCAACTACTTCTTATCCTTTGCTGGCAACAAGTCGTATGCCAATGGAGTTGCAATAAAGAGTGTAGAGTAGGTACCAATAATAACACCCATAAGCAACGCGAAGACAAAACCGCGAATAGTAGCACCACCGAATACGAAAATTGCAAGCAGTGTTACCAAAGTTGTACCTGAGGTATTGAGTGTTCGCGACAATGTAGAGCTAAGTGCGTTATTCAAGTTCTCACGAACATTACGCTTTGGATAGAGAACATTGTACTCACGAATACGGTCGAATACAACCACAGTATCGTTAATAGAGTAACCGATAATGGTCAAGATTGCTGCGATAAATGCCTGGTCAATCTCAAGGTTGAATGGCATAAATGCGTAGCAGATAGAGAATAGACCGATAACGATAAATGCATCGTGAACAAGACCTATGGTAGCACCTGTAGCCCACTGCCACTTCTTAAATCGGAATGCGATATAAAGACCGATAGCGATAAGCGAGAAGAATACAGCGAAGAATGCACCTGTAGTCATATCCTTAGCTACAGCAGGACCAATCTTATCGGCAGAAACGATACCATTTACATCCTCCTGTGTATTTCTAAAGCCATCAAGAGTAATCTCATAGCCATAGAGAGGCTTGAGTGCGTTGTAAATCAGTGACTCAACCTCCTCAGTTGTAGCCTCTGAAGTATCGTCGTGCTTGTACTGAGTAACAATACGCATCTGGTTAGTATCACCATACTGCTTAACCTCAAATGAAGCGTTTGCAGCATCCTCAGCATCAGCAAATGCCTCAGTAAGCTGTGCGCGTACCTGCTCTGCAGTAACCTCCTTGTCAAAGCGTACAACAAATGTACGACCACCTGTAAACTCAACACCAAGGTTCAGACCCTGAATAAAAAGTGAAATTACAGATGCAAGGATTACAACGCTAGAGATAATATACGACACCTTTCGCTTGCTGATAAAGTCAAACTTGAAGTTTACAAGCCAATTCTCAGACCAGCTGCGTGAGAATGATACATTACCCTTCCAACCCGCAATCCACTCAATAAGCAGACGAGTGATAAAGATTGAGCTGAAGAGTGAAGTGATGATACCGATAATCAGAGTAGTTGCGAAGCCCTGTACTGGACCATTACCAAATACATAGAGAACGATACCTGTGATAATGGTAGTAAGGTTACCGTCGATAATTGCTGAGTATGCGTTAGCAAAACCATCCTTGATAGCGGCAGACAGACCCTTACCTGCGCGAAGCTCCTCCTTGATACGCTCAAAGATGATGACATTCGAGTCAACCGCCATACCCATAGTCAGTACGATACCCGCAATACCAGGCAGTGTGAGCACTGCGCCAAATGATACAAGAAAACCGATAAGGAGGAATACATTTGTTACCAACGCAATTGAAGCCATCCAACCTGCAGTCTTGTAGAACAGACCCATATAGAGCAGAACCAAGATGAAGGCAAGCACGAATGAGAGCAAACCAGCGTTAATAGACTCCTGACCCAAAGATGGACCTACAACAGTATCCTGGATAATGCGAGCTGGAGCTGGCACCTTACCAGACTTGAGGACATTTGCAAGGTCTTGAGCCTCCTGGATAGTGAAGTTTCCGGTAATAGAGGAGTTACCACCCTCAATCTTATTGCGAACAACAGGCGCTGAGTATACATAACCGTCCAAAACGATAGCGATACACTTACCAATATTATCAGCAGTAAGCTGAGCCCACTCAGTAATACCGTTAGAGTTCATAGACATTGAAACCTCAGCATCAGCACCGGTCTGAGCATAAGTTGCACGAGCATCAGAGATAACGCTACCGTCAAGTGGAGCCTTACCATCAGCACGCTCTACCTTGATAGCGTAGAGACAGAGGCGGTTGTCAAACATAGGCTCGCCCTTGATACCCCACTTGAAAGCAACATCAGCAGGGAAGCAGTCACGAACCTCTGGCAGAGCCAAATACTTGTTGATAGTAGCAACATCAGCAGCCACAGCAGCGCCGATAACTGCGCCACCAGCGTAATCAGGGCTAAGAAGAGCCAAGAGAGGGTTCTGCTCACGAGAGAAGCGATTTGAAGCCTCTGCCACTTCAGGGGCAGCTGCAACCTCAGATGCCAAATCAGCAGCAGGCTCAGCAGCCTCAACTACCTCATCAACCTGAAGAGCCTTAACAGCAGCATCTGCACGAAGCAGTGACTGAAGCAGCTCGGTTCCGTTATATGTTGTCCAGAACTCAAGCGATGCAGTACCCTGAAGGAGCTTACGAACACGCTCAGGCTCCTTAATACCTGGAAGCTCAACCAATATACGGTTTGAGTTTGGCAGGCGCTGGATATTTGGCTGCAAAACGCCGAAGTGGTCAATACGGCTACGGATAATGTTGAAAGATGCAGAGATTGCATCGTCAGTCTCCTGGCGAAGAATTTTAACAACCTCATTATCGCTCATACCAGGCTTGATATCCTTACGGTCTGGGCTCAAGAAGATATCTACAAGCGGTGCGCCGTTGCTCTGCTGAGCATAAGCCTCGGCAAAAGCGCCGATATAGTCGCTTGTACCCTCATTAAGAGCCTGAGCAGCCTTCTCCATAGCGGCGATGAAAGCCGGATCATTCTGGCTGTCGCCAGCCAAAGATTTAACAACATCCTCAACTTGAATTTCGAGCATCACATTCATACCACCCTTCAAGTCAAGACCCAAGTTAATCTCTTTCTCCTTGCACTGCTTGTAGGTAAACTGTGCAATACCGATGTTGTAGACAACCTTGTTCTGAATTGAATCAAGGTAGTACTGTTCCATTGCAACCTGTTCCTCTGCTGGGAAAGTCATTGCGTACTCAACAGCAGCCTTCTCCACATTGTGAGTCTTGAGCGAGAAGGTCAACTGATACACGCACGCAATTGCAAGCAGGATTGCAATCAATTTGATAAAACCTTTACTTTGCATTTGAGTTAAAAATTAAAATTATTTGTTTTTAGTTTCGTTACTATACACAAAAGCACGCAAAGATAATAAATTATTTTCAATTTACAATCTTGCGCGCTCTAAATTCATCAATATCTGCATATTTTCGCCCCAAAAATAGCAAAAAACAGCGCCAACTCACCTGCAATTTAACCGTTTGCGGTATATTTTACGGGCAATAAGTAGGAGTGTTATCGAAAGATAGGTAATATTAAAAATAGCCAAAATCATAAAATTCCCATTCGGGAGCTCTGACCTTAACACAAACGGAAGTGCTACAACCGCAAGTGACAGCAGAGCATAGAGCGTTGAGAAGACTCTACCCACCAACCCTTTTGCATCAATCAACCACGGCGAAAAGTTATTATCTCTCCATATTCGCAGAGCGTAGTCTATCCATGGCGATGTTCCCACTGTGTATGCCAACAATATCAAGAGCCATCCGAGGGCTAAGTACCAATACC
>JAZNTY010000209.1:0-5621 GCA_045592005.1 Alistipes sp.
ACGAAAAAAACTGCATTTTTTCACTGCATTTTTCCATAATTAGACTCTACTCCATCCAAAAATGGGGGAAAATTTATACCTGTAAGTTGCTCAACGGTAGACCTAACGCCACTCCGAGCTATATATTTGGCTATCTCCTGACTTTGCGGGTCATCTGCTGAACGAAAACACAACGCTGCTGCCACGACCTCCTCAAAAGCATCGGTGGCAAGAGCATATTTTATAGCCAAAGTCGCTGGATAAGCAAAGTAGAGCGGCGCTGAGAGTTTTCGCTTAGGGTCACGGGCAACACGAGCGACAGTGTCGCGTAAAGAGTCGTTCTCAAAACGATGTAAGATTGTGGATATATATCTAACTTGGCTTTGTCGGTCAAGTCCAAATTTAGCTATCAAAGCCTGGCTACTCTGCTCTGCTAAGCGGACAACTACAGAACGCACAGCCGGGTCACAAATAGCCTCGTGAATATATTTATATCCCCTAAGCGCCCCTAAGTATGCTGTGGCACAGTGGGCTGTATTAAGGGTAAAGAGTTTTCGTTCTATGCAAGCATCAAGGTTATCGGTATATGTAACCCCAAGAATAGGCGGCTGCTCCCCTGTTATAGTCGTGGCATCTATACACCACTCAAAATATCGCTCCACTGCCACATCTACACCCGACCCTGTTTCAATCTCCGGAACAATTCTATCCACCGCACTATCGGCAAAACCCACATAGCGGTCACACCACTGACGCATATGCTGGTCCAGCTCAGCAAAGAGCAGAGCCTTAAGTTGTGAGGTGGCGCGAACACCATTTTCACAACAGATGATATTTACCGAAGAGCTATTAGCTGAGGCAGCCCTTGCTATCAGTCCTCGAACAATAGTCGGCACCACTGCCGGTAGAACCCTCATACTGACGGCTGTAGTGATAATATCTGCCGAGATTATCTGTTCAATCACGCGTTCAGAGTCAATATGCGCCGCCTCTATGCCGCAAATATCCTCATATTTAGGCTCTTTTTCGGCGATATGAACACGATATCCGCCCTGTGCATTAAGTTGGTCTATCAAAGGCTGATTTACATCGGCAAAGAGGAGTTTATAGCCCGACTTTACCAATTGTGCGCCTATAAACCCGCGACCTATCTTCCCGGCTCCAAAATGAAGTGCTTGCATACCTTATTAATATAAAGGGGTTGTCCAACAGAACTTGTTGAGCAACCCCATTTGTGTAAAAGTTGTATAGTAGAGACCTTTAAGAGTTAATACATCTACTACTCCTAAATATTACTATCTCTATTATCTATTAATTGCTTGCTGAAGATGTATAGCCTCCGCAGAAGAACCTACATAAACAACAACATCCTTAGATGCATCTGCCATATTGTGGCTGATGATATCATAGTAAGTCAAGTTGCTATATGGAAGCTCTACAACAAAGTGGTGGGTCTTACCAGCGGCGATAGTAACCTTATCGTAGCCCTTGAGTTGCTTTACAGGGTGTGGAACGCTCTTGTCGTTATAACCCACATATACCTGCGCAACCTCAGCGCCATCCACCTTACCGGTATTGGTAACATCGAACTCTACAAGGTAACCCTTCTCGCCTGCTGACACCTTAAGGTTGTCATACTTGAAGGTTGTGTAGCTCAAACCAAAACCAAATGGGAAGAGAGGCTTAACATCCTTGCGGTCGTAACCACGATAGCCCAAGAACAGACCCTCCTTATAGTTTACACGCAAGTATGGGTTGTTACGAACCTTGACATCGAGGTTGTGGTAGTAGCTTCCCCATGTTGGGTTATCCTCCAACTTACGCTCGATAGAGATTGGAAGGCGTCCATTTGGAGAGAGCTTGCCGGAGATAATCTCGGCAATAGCCTGACCACCCTCCTGACCCGGATACCACGCAAGAAGCACAGCCTTTGCGCTATCTATCCAACTCTCCATCTCAAAACCACCACCGGCGTTTACTACGGCGATAACATTTGGATTTACAGCTGCAACCTCGCGAATAAGCTCACCCTGACGATAAGGGAGTTCAAAAGTACGGTCGGAATTCTCCTTCTCGGTATTTGAGTCAAAACCTACACACATAACAACGGCATCAGCAGAGCGGATAACGGCTGCATTCTGCTCAACATAAGAGTTGTTATATAGGGTCACATGTAGACGAGCATCGCTTGTATTGTCAAAGTACTCAATACGAACATCATACTTCTCGTTAGCTTTTGCAACAAAGGTATAAGTACGCTGTGAAACGCTGTGATTACCCCAATGTGCAAGCACCTCCTTATTGTCAATAAACATACGATAGCCGTCATCTCCACGAACTGTAATGGTCATCTTCTCCTCCACAGGGCTACAAAGAACGCCACTCCAACGGATAGAGAACTTATCGGCATTGACAACGCCCTCCTTTGGCGAACCCTTCTTCCAATTCTTGTTAATAGCTGTAACTACGGATGTATAGACAGGAGAGCCCTCCAGCTTCGTATTGTTGAAGTACTCAGCCTTAAGACCCGATGTAGTAAGGTCTGCAGAGGTGTAGAACTTGCCCTCCAAAGAGTAGCTGACAAGGTTGCTTGTTCCAAATACCTTATAACCCTTAACCTGTGACATACCCTCTGAAACAGAACAGGTCTCGAATGGATGCACAAAACCACTACCACCGCCTGTAGGAACGGTATTTGCGTGCATACCACCAACAACAACCTTACCCTTCTTGAATGGGAGAATACCGTCGTTCTTAAGCATCACAACGCCATTGCGAGCAAGCTCCAACGATGCGTTATCAGAGAATGGGTTACGCTCGCCGATGCTCTCGTCCTTTTGCGGACGGTCAAAGAAACCGAAAGAGATAAGGGTTTGCAGGATATGCTGCACCTTAGTATCTATAGTACGAACATCCACTACGCCATCAGCAACAGCCTGCTTAAGGTGCTTGTAGTTCATCAACTTACCGCTTGGCATCTCAAGGTCAAGACCGCCATTAGCAGCATTGATAGCCGAGTAGGTTGCATTCCAGTCCGACATCAAAATACCCTCAAAGCCCCACATATTACGCAGAACCTCGATGTTGAGATACTTAGACTCTGAAGCGTGTACGCTATTAACCAAGTTGTAAGAGCACATCAGCGAACCTACGCCAGCCTGTTCTATAGCTGCGCGGAAAGCAGGGAGGTAAATCTCGTGCAATGTACGCTCATCAACATCTGAAGAGACGCTGTGACGGTCCCACTCCTGATTATTTGCTGCATAGTGCTTGATACAAGCCATAACACCCTGACTCTGAACACCTTTAATATACTGAACAGCTGTCTGAGATGCCAAATATGGGTCCTCGCCGAAGTACTCAAAGTTTCGACCACAAAGAGGCGAACGATAGATATTTACACCAGGACCAAGCAAGATATGCACACCACGAGCGCGGCTATCCTGACCCAGACCTACACCCATATTGTATATCGCATTGCGGTTCCAAGTTGCCGCAGCTGCAATACCGGATGCGAACATAGTACTCTGAGTGTTATTTCTTACACCCTGAGGACCGTCAGCCATACGGATTTCAGGAATACCCAAACGAGGGATAGCGCGGATGTAGAAGTGGTTATAGCCACCGATATAGTCCAACTTCTCCTCAAGAGTCATCTTAGATACCAACTCAGCTGCACGGCTCTTAGCCTCATCTGTAATTGGTTGTGCTGATAGAGTGGCAAAGGCAAAGATACCACCCAGTAGAATTAAAAGTTTTCTCATAATTAAATTTTTTGGGTTTACTTCTCAAAACAAAGCATTACAAATCTCTTATCTTCGTTAATATTGGCATTTTCTGACTCTATAGCCAGCGAAAGAGCGTAACTACCCTTTGGTAGCGCCTCAACCTGAGCATCATCAAAAGCGACACTAAAGGTGACTAAATCTTGCTCCTCTGCCAACACTGCGCTCTCTGCCGAGAGTGTATAACACTCCTTCGGCAGTGGCACAAAGTTAAGATTTTTTTTGATATTATGACTAACTATTGGAGAAGTATCCTCACAAAGGGTTAAATTTACCGCATAATTGGCATTGCCGCCCTTTACTACAGTGACATCAAAACCTACCGACAAATCTGCTACCTCAACAATACCCGAATTAGAGATATAGAGGGTTGCCGGGATATTATCGTAGACAATATATTCATTTTTTGAGCAGGAGCTAACCATTAGAGCTACAACTGCCAAAAACAGCATTACTATCTTTTTCATATCTTCTCAATATTAATAACCAGGGTTTTGAACTAAGTTAGGGTTAATCTGTATCTCAGCCAACGGATAAGGGAGCAGATAGTGACGAGGAACCTGAAGAGTTCTTACACCCTCATGCTGGTCAAAGTCCTCCCATTTCTTGATTGTGTAGTACTCCTCAACAGTTTCGCCCCACACATTCCAGCATTTCCACTCCTTAAGCATATGCTTCTCGGCATCCATCCAACGGCGCATATCGCGGTAGCGGTGACCCTCGAACATCAGCTCATTGTTACGCTCAGAGTGGAGAACCTGGCGCAGCTTCTCGCCTGAAGGGATACCTCCAGCAAGTGACCAAGAGTACTGGAAGGTTGGCAAACCGCAACGCTCACGCACCTTGTTAAGATACTCGATACTCTTAACGCTCAGTGAACCGTTATACTCAAAATCTGCCTCAGCATAGCTCAAATAGACCTCTGACATACGGATAAGAGGCCATGCATAGTTGTGGAATGCAAAGGTCTTTGTAGAGACATCATAGGCAGAATTCTTGTGGATAAACTTACGCAAGAAGTAACCTGTCTCGTTGTTGTACTCCTTAGACATATCTGGAGAGTTGCCATTCATAGTATAACCATGAATTTCGCCAGCCTTAGCTTGTACCTTATACACGGTACCATCCATAGGGAACTCGCCTCCATCATAAGACACGCAAGCATAGAAGCGTGGCTCACGGTTAAGGTTAAGCTCGGCAGTACCCTCAAGGGCATTATAAACATAGAGGTTACGACCCTTTGTCAGTGGGTCATCCTCCAATGGAAGACCATTTTTGGTATAGTACATCTCCACTGCCGGGAAGAGAACCTGGAAGTTGGTAAACCATCCATTTGTAGAGTACGGATAAATGGTACGAATACCGCTACGCTTCTGAATTTCCTCCTGAGAGTTGTTATGAGTAAATGCCCACAAGAACTCCACATCGTTGTAATACATCTCAACCAAAGAGTCGTGGAAATCGGCAACACCACGCTCAAAGGTATCCATTGTTCCATTTGCTGCATTGGTGTAGAGCTTATAACCGTTCTGCTCACAGAAGACAATAGCCTCCTCTGCAGCATCCATAGCTCTCTTCCACTTCTCAGGATTATAAGTGGTATTTACCAGCGCCTTACCATCGTGGTTCTTAAGGTCACCATAGAAGGTTGCATTACCATTGAAGAGTGGCGAAGCAGCAAAGAGCAACACGCGAGCCTTGAAAGCGTATGCTGCCGCAGCTGTAGCGCGACCATACCACTTGATATTCTGCTGACGAGCCGGAAGGTAATTCTTAGCTTTGTCAAAGCAGTCGCAGATAAAGTCTACGCACTCATCAAACGAAGAGCGTGGTGCATAGAGCTCCTCCTCCGGTGCG
>JAZNTY010000210.1:0-2425 GCA_045592005.1 Alistipes sp.
GCCTTATGGCGTGAGTTGTGCTTATGTGTGTATGGGTACTTGGTCGTCCCTTCAAGGAATGAGCATGACCCACGCTTGTCTTTTTTGAGTTAAACGGTTGCTATCTCACAGCATTGACACTTATTGTTTAACTTAAAAATAAGGATATGGATAAGCTAATTGTAATTTTGAAGTCTATTAAATTTTGGACGATTTTGGGTGTTATATCATCTTTGATAGGATTATATTATACTTTTAATGATGATATGGAGAAGAATGCACTTGCCATATCAGTTGGTAATCATCTAATAAAACCACCAAAGTCAGATCAAGAGGTTGTAATTGTGAATCTTATTTATGGTTTCAAGGAGTCAGCGCCCCTACTTTTGCCAATGCCGTTTGGTATAGCTAATATTTCTAATAAAACCGTAGAAAATGTGGCTATGTATTACCATTTGCCAAAAGAGTGGGAGGCATATTGTATAAGAAATACCTCATTTCAACCTACTATAACACTTGATAATCTTTATACTATTGATCCATTGGGTTCAATCAAGGCATTTGAAAACCATGCAAGTGTCTTCTGTCCATCTATAACTCCTAAAACATCTGTAGGTTCTGTAGGGGGTGAAAATGGGTATTCAAATATATATCTTCCAAGAGTTACCCCTGCAATAGGAGAAAATGGTTATACTATTCGTAAGATGCCAAAATTTTTACTTACAATCCATGGTGATAATTCTGAAAAGGTAAGTTATACTATACGACTGGTTCATGTGTATCTTATAACAGATGATAGTGAGACAATGCAGAAAATTCGCAATGAGTTGTTGGAGGTGTATGGAAAAGATTGCTCGTCTATGACAATGGTTTTCAGTGATATAGATAAGGCTGATAATAAACTATATGATATAGCAAAAATACCTTTCTTTAAGTTGAAAACACTTGTTAACGATGCTGTATCTTTGACCAAATAAGAATTGAAACTATGCGAAAAGTTATAGAACTACTATTAAATATAAATTTTTGGACTATAGTAGGTGTGATAGTTAGTATCGCGACAGTAGCAGTCGTAATTAAACAACATCGACATATAGATGTAGTGTTGTCATTGCATGCTCAAAAAGATACAGAAATAGCTGCAAATCAGCAGTTGTGTTTTGTGCTTTTAGCAACAGATAAAGTTCCTAAAACGGTGCAAAAAGTGAAATTTCCCGTTCCGATTGGTTTTTATAATCCGAATAAAGAGGCAATAAATATGGAGGTTAGTATAAAAACAACAGACTTGGGGTGTTCGCTTGCTTTTGGCGAATATATGCCACTAAAAGTATTGAGGAATAGTGGAAGTAAAATAGATGCTTATTTTTTATATGAAATGGCACAACTGCGACGAAGTGATTCTATTGATTCTCAAGTATATATATTATGGAGTTATGAGAATATGTCTAATCAAGCCTCTGCAAGGATGAATATTAAATGTTTTACTGATGTGAAAAAGTGGTTAGATTCTAATGAGCTCAAAGATATGTCTGTAGTATATGTGCCTGATTTTGAAAATTCGACATCGGAGGAGTTTTTGTATAAGATTTTAGATCCAAAGATGCTTAATGAGTTAGTAGAGCAATATAATTTATAACAATAGCGAGAGTCAACGGCTGTCGCTATTGTTATTCCACTAATGGGTGTGATTACTCAAACCTATACTCCTCTGCGCTGCGGAAGCCGAGGAGGAGTTCGCGGATTTTGAGGCGTCTTTTGCCAGCGATTTGGATGTCGTCAATATTTACAATGCCGTCTGCGCAGGTTACGCCCATATACTTTTTGCCGTCGGTAACTACACAACCACTCTCTGAAATGCCAATTTTAGGCTCAAAGTGCACCTCAAAAATCTTTGCGCTACCCGGCTCTGCACCATCTTTAGTAAGCCTACTCCACGCTGCAGGGTATGGAGACAGTCCGCGCACGAAGTTTACGATATCAGCTCCGTTCTTGCTCCAATCTATCAGGCAATCATCCTTAAAAATCTTTGGTGCTGGACGAAGGTTTTCATCGCTCTGTGGTTGCTCAATAGGCGAGATATTACCCTCGGCAATGCGGTTTACGCTATCTATAACAAGGTCTGCGCCAATGGTCATCAGTCGGTCGTAAAGTGAGCCAACGGTATCATTATAAGCAATTTGCTCCCGCACCTGCCCTATTATTGCGCCCTTATCAATCTCGTGGTTGAGCAAAAATGTTGTAACGCCCGTCTCTGTATCGCCATTGATAATCGCCCAGTTTATTGGCGCAGCACCGCGATACTGTGGCAGTAGTGATGCGTGGAGGTTAAATGTTCCGAAGCGAGGCATTGCCCACACGACCTCTGGGAGCATACGGAAGGCGATAACGATACCCAAGTCTGGCTTTAGCTCTCTGAGAGCTGCCAAAAACTCCTCATCGCGCAGTT
>JAZNTY010000211.1:0-4081 GCA_045592005.1 Alistipes sp.
TGCCGAATACCATAAAGGAACGGTATCGTATTGAGATACGATATTGCAGCTATTTTTGCATTGATACCCATCACCGTCCATAGTTATACTGAATTTTATCCTTAATTGACCGTCTCGATAAACTTTTTTTGCCACCAGACGGGGCGTTATGCCGCATTTAGCAATGCAAAGTTAATACTTTTTTTATTGGATGTATGCCCTTTGAGCAACTTTTTTGAAAAAAATAAAAAAAATTTCACTTCTCAACACTCTCTTTGTCAAGATATTGGACTTACTAATCTCAATTTATGAACAAAAATTTACTTTGCCCTATTGACAAAGGGGTTTTTATGTTATATATTTGCACTGTCGATCGGGAGTTATTAATAGTTTTTGACGACTTGTTAATAACTTTGTTAACACAGCTAATTCATTAATTATTAACCACTTAAATTTTTATTTCCGCGATTTATAAACAATTATTAACACTTTTATCAACGAACACTATGGACCGTTATCAACTTAATACAATAATTGAACGATTATGCAAGATGCAAGGCTTAAATTTTCGGGTCGTCGAGAGGCAGGCGGTTGCCGCGCAGACTCCGGCTCTACCGGCGATAGTTATGCAGCAGCCAGAGTTTATCGGTCAGCAGGGGCGCACAAGCGGCAGG
This sequence comes from Alistipes sp., assembly GCA_045592005.1. GTDB lineage: Bacteria > Bacteroidota > Bacteroidia > Bacteroidales > Rikenellaceae > Alistipes. The sequence goes on from JAZNTY010000211.1 coordinate 654, forward strand.
GTAACATATGCCATAAAGCTACTTTTGGTAGACAAAGCGATAGGAATGACTCACAAAGAGCGCGCTGAGATGATTTCGATAGCCGAGCAGAGTCTGCTACAGCTGTTAACCGACCTATCGATGGACAACCAAGTGGCGCTAATCAAAGATATCAGAATTGAGGCTGTAGACTCCGGAAGATTAGCGCGTCATGAGTGTGGAGTAGAGGCGACAGCTAAAGTTGTAACACTGTTCTAAAAAGAGTATTATGCTTACATTTATTTCACAACCACAGAATTTAGCTCCGATAGACAAGGGGTTGATATTCCATGTCGTATCGGACGAAAAGACCACATTCAACATCTCGATAATAGAGTCGCAAAGTGGAGCCACCATAGCCAAGAAAGTTGTCAAGCAGGCAACAGAAGCTATTGTCGACATTGCGCCATACACCCTAACCGTTATAGACCGACAACCTAAACTCAAAAGCGGTTTTGGGCTCAGCGTTCTGCCAATAGCGACCTTCCACATAGAGGTAGAGACCGATATAGATTGGGAGTGTTCGGACGAGGTAACAATCTGCTGCAACCACGAGCCATTGAAGAACGAGTATATACAAAGTGTCTTTGGCAACAATCGTATAATAAGTCATGGAGAGCAGGAGGATATATTACTATGGATACCCACCGTCACAACAATAGATGTAGTTATTACCTCACAGACCAACGAGGTTTTCTCCACATCCATCACAGCTCCATACGGGCTAACAAACCTGCACATTGACACGGCACTGATTGACCCACAGGCTAACGGCTTCAAGGTAGAGATTTTCTACGACGAAAACATCATTTCCACGCTGATTTACAACTTTGTAGTACGCCGCAAGCAGGCTGTAAGGTTGATGTGGTTCACACCAAGCGGCGCCATTGAGCATTACACCTTTGACACAAAGCTAAAACAAGAGATTTCAGTTACCCGCAGTCCTATTTACAAGTCAACAAGCGGTGCTAAGGTTATTGAGGTTCAAAGTGTTGAGCGTCAGACTCTACGCTCAGCAGCCCTGAGTCAGGCTCTTGCAAAGGCTGTTGCCTCAGTAGCCTCCTCGCCACGGGTATGGATTGAGGACCGCAACAACACAGAGGTAAAGGTTGTGGACCAAAGCGTAGAGGTATACAACAACGACAAAGCAACGCTTATAACATTAACGATTGAAACCGACCCCAAAAAGATTACACTATGACACTCTACATCGACAACCAACCCTGTCCTGTTGAGCCGATAAAGTGGTTACCACTGCTCTACAGTAGTCAGAAACTATGCAACCCACAGCTACTGAGAGAGGGTATAGAGGTGGAGGTTATAGTACCTGCAACAGACCGCTCAAATGTCATACTCGGCTCCAGCCGCGACATATATGCCGCAGAGCGTTTCAACAGCAGCCACCACACAGCTCGCATAGAACATCTGGGAGTGACAATAATCGAGGGCACTGTCTACATCCTCTCCACACACCTTGAGAGCAACCTCTCCGGCTACTACACTCTAAAGATTGTTGAGTCCGAGAACCCCTGGACAAATCGCGCAGCGCGCACAGCATTAAGCAGTTGCGGCATAGATTGGAGTATGGAACTAACCACCGACAACATTAAAGCGAGTTGGGACACCGAGACACATCAGCCGGTGCGATATCTGCCCGTATTACGCAACAGATACTCGCCACAGTACTCCGAAGTATCAGGAGCCCCATTGGAGAACATTATGACCACCGATGACTACCACCCCTACTTCTCGGTATACACACTCTTCAAGCGTATATTTGACGGTTACGCACTTCACGGCTCCTTCTGTAACAGTGCCGAGTTTACCAGCCTATATATGAGTGGGCAATATGCCTCGCCTGAGACTGCTAAGCAGAAGATGTTACTCGACTTTTTAGCTCGCCGCAGCGCCCCTGTTACAGCCACAGCTGATGAGTATGGCGCGGTCTACGCCACCGTAAGTTTTGAGGGAGAAAGTGCCTTAGGAAACATCGTTGACACAGCCAATCCGACAGCCATAGATAGCGAGGGTAAGAGTATGCAGGACACCTTTACCACAGGTAATGTCTTTGGGATAGATGAGCAGGGATACTGCCGCTTTGAGAGCTCTATGAGTGCCAATGTGGGCTTTATACTCCATTTGGAGTATATTACATCATACTACATAGAGTCCCGAAAGAGTTTAAGAGGGTTTAACCATATAGTGGCTCAGCCGGATGTGGATATAACCTTTAACATTGCCAACACCTTTAAGGATAGGCGCAATGCTCTATTTCCCGGAATGACCTACAACCTGTGCATATTCGACTTTACAGAGTCGGGAATGTATCTGTTCCAAATCTTTGACAAAGAGACCGGCGAGAAACTCAGCAGCCAGGTAGTTACAGATAGGTTCAGCACTGTAACAATGCCTTTAGGACACACAAACCTACGATGCGAGTTGGCAGATATGGCGGGCGAAAAGGAGGGCGTAGAGGTCGATTGGGCGCTATACAACACCTACATCTCCGAGCGCGGCGAGACAGAGGTTGTAGTAGATGTGCGCATACCACCACAGCACTTCTCTCCAGGCGAGGTGGAGCGTTTTAACCACATACGCTTCAAAGGTGCCGAGCCTGGTATGAAGATAACACTCTCCACAGCCACCTCGCTCCGCCCATACTTCTCGACCGTTCCGGGCTATGGCTCAACAGTGACGGTAGCAGATATCTCTCACAACCGCATATGGCTGATAGATGTTGCCGAGGCGATATTTAAGATGTTCAACCTAATGGTCTTTACAGACCACAAGTTACGCCGAGTGCTTATCGAGCCTATGGAGGAGTTTTACACCGGCAAAGTATGGGATTGGAGCCAGAGGGTGGATATGAGCAGCGCCCTAATACTCTCCGATGCCGGCGTAGAGGAGCCGCAGTGGGTAGAGCATCGATATATCGAAGCCGACTACGCCACAAAGAGCTACAACAAAGCCAACGACACAGATTTTGGAAGTTGGAAGGTTGAAAACCCGACCTATGGAGCCAAAAACTTCACAAAAAGTATTGTAAACCCGCTCTTTACCACAGGCATCAACAAGACCGACATCTATGCACCGGCGCCCTCAGCCTCAATTATGCAGGTGGGCGACAATGCAGCCGAGGGCTCTATGGACACTCCATTTACAACCCATATTGTCCGCTATGCAGGCGTAGTACCGTTGCCTGAGGGTGAAATTTGGGGAACTTCTGCATTAGAGAATAAATATCCGTTAGCGGCATTTTTCTTCGAGGGCGACAGCAATACCGAACCCTTCTCCCTCTGCTTTGAGGACCGACAAGGTATTCAGGGATTAAACCGCTACTTTACAGCTCAAGCCTACCGCACAGCTCACGCCGTAAGGCTCAAAGCCGCAGTAAGATTATCAATAGCAGA
>JAZNTY010000212.1:0-6592 GCA_045592005.1 Alistipes sp.
AGCGCTGTGTGGTTCGTGGCGAGAAGCTACAGATTGTCGAGCATGTTAAGGATGCCAAGTACCCTAAAACAAAGACTCGCTTTAGCGTTAAGGAGTACCTATCTACAAACTACAAATAGTCAATGAAACGCATAGGTATTATATCCGACACACACGGCACATTTGATGACTGTCTGAAACACTTCCTCAAAGATGTGGATGAGATTTGGCATGCCGGCGATATTGGCAATATAGAGACTGCGCAAGCTATAGCCGAGTTTAAGCCTCTTAGAGCTGTGTATGGAAATATCGACAATAGTACCGTCAAGTATCACTACTCTGAGTTCGCATACTTCGAGTGTGAGAAGGTATCGGTGCTTATGACCCATATTGGAGGTTATCCACGCCACTACCACCCCAAAGCACTACAGAAAATACAGAGTTGCAAACCCACAATTTTTATAGCCGGACACTCACATATTCTAAAGGTCATATACGACAATGTATACAACCTACTTCATATAAACCCAGGAGCTGCCGGTTGCTACGGCTTTCATAATGTCCGCACCGCAATACGCTTTACCATTGATGGCGAAAATATCTCCGACATGGAGATTGGTCATTGGGATAGAGATAAGAAGTTCAACATATAGAGGGACTACAATATCTCCTCAATTTTTGCTAACAGAGGTGTAAAGTCCGCATGGCTATTGGCAAACTCATCATATGACCACTCGTTATGACCACTTTGTGGCACATCTGAGATATACTTAACAGCCAAAAGCGGGATATTATTACCGTAGTCACGCACTGTGATAGCCACAGCCATAATCTCCATATCGAATATTGCACTTTGGCAGTCAAAGCGCTCCATAATATCTGTTGCGCTGGTGGCGTTAATAAACGAGTCGCCGGTAAATACCGTCACAGAGTCGTTTCCAGCAAGGGTATAAGGGTCGGTAAGCTCCGGAATAAAGCCTTCAGGTACATCACAATCGTGATAGAGCGCACGAGAAGGTGCTACAATATCGCCCTGCTTAAAATTAAGAGAACCTGCTGCAAAGCCTATAACAGCGACAGCCTCAAAAGGTTCAACAGCCCTTGCCATAGCTGTAGCTACACCGGCAGCAGCACCTGCCTTGCCTATACCGCTACAGATGACGGTATAGTGGTGCTTACAATTTTGAGCCGAGGCGACAGCTGCGCTCATATACTTATACTCTCTGCCCGTAGGGGCTACAATAAGGACTCTCATTACTCCTGATTTAAGATTTCGATATACTTCCTCATAGCCTCGTTGGTCTTATCTATAGAGTATAGATAGGGATTACCACACTGCACCTGATTTAGACCAACAATATCCTCAGTAGAGGTTATTGGAAAGACCTGATTATAGACCTTAATAAGCGCCGCCTTGATATCCTCTGCCGCAACTCCATTCATAGTCGAGAGGTAGAAACCTGTCTGACAACCCATAGGGCAAAAAGAGACTATCTGCTTACCTATATTCTCATCAAGACGCAGATAATACGCCATAAGATGTTCGATAGTATGCACCACGCCGGCATCAAGAGGTGTACGGTCCATAGGTGCGCAAAAACGCAAATCCCACGAAAGAACAGATAGTTGCTCGTTAATTTTATATGTTGAGCGGAGGTATAATCCCTCGCGCAAAGTTCGATGGTCAACATCGAAGGATGATACAATATGTTTCTCCATTATTTATCTTTAGATATATATGTTTTACAATAGTTCATATCTCGCTCAAGTTGAGCCTTAAGTTCAGCAACAGAGGAGAACTTCTGCTCATCGCGTATCTTTTCAACAAGGGTAACCTTTAGGTGCTGTCCATACAAATCGCCTTCAAAATCGAAAATATGTGTCTCAAGCCAACGACCTGTGCCATCTACCGAGGGACGAACCCCGACATTAGACATAGCATTATACAACACCCCATTAATGGCTATCTGTGAACGGTATACACCATTGGCGATATCTGCCCTATTCGAGATATCCATATTTGCCGTTGGGAAGCCCAATTTGCGACCCAAACGGTTTCCGCCAACTACCTCTGCCTCAACAACAACGCCCTCCATTAGATATCTTTTGTAAGATTTTTAACCAGCGTATACTGCGAAAAGAACTCTTTTGCAAAGACGCGTATAACTGTATATGATGGTATTGCCACAAGCATCCCCACAATACCAGCCGCAGAACCGGCAAGGAGAATAACCAAAAAGACCTCTAACGGATGTGCATTTACACGCTCAGAATAGAGGGTCGGCTGAATAACAAAATCGTCCACACCTTTAACAGTAAGCAGCGTACCTACAATAACTGCCAAAGTGTAACCTATAGTACAACCCTCGATAGGCGAAACAACACCAACAAAGAGAGAGGCTATGCCACCCATAACAGGACCAGCGTATGGGATAACATTCATAATACCCATTATTACGCCTATAAAGACTGCATTTTGCAGATGTAGACCGAAAGCGACAAGCACCAAACTGATAACAACCATAAGGATGCAACTCTCTGCAAAAAGACCCACAAAATAGCGCGAAAGCAGTACTGAAATCTTCTCTAAAGCGCGTAGTACATTGTCTTTATGGCGCTCAGGGAACAGAGATGTGACCATTTTGAAGAATAGTCCATCCTCCTTGAGGAAAAAGAAGGTAATAAACGATATTGAGAAGAATGCCACAACCATACTTAGCGTCGTATCAACCACCGAAGAGAAGGCTGAGTTGAGCGTATCGAAGTTTAGCACCTTACGCAGCCAACCGACAAGTATCTCCGACACTGAAATGCTCTGCTCCGGAACTACTGATATTGAAGAGAGATAGTGCTGCACAGCAGCTAAAGGCTCCTGAATATTGGCAAAGACACTACTTAAATCCAATGTTGCCAAATTGGTAACCTTACCCACAACAAGGGGTACTACCACCACACAGAAGGTAATAAGTACCGCCCATATAAGCACCAGCGTAATCAACGCTGCCAACCAGCGAGGTAGTGAATGGTTGCGCACAGATACAGAGCTAAGGCTACGCACCAATGGTCGACCCAAGATAGCAACTACAGCCGATATGATGATATAGATAACTGTTGTGCGGAAGTACCACAATAGTGCCACCACAACAGCCATAACAAGTGCTCCGGCAAACCAACGAGCTATATTCTGATTACTATTCATCCTTATCTTCAGCACCAAAATCACCAATGCGGGCAATAGGGGTTTGTGTTCCGACAACCGGATCGCCTATCTCAACAAGCAACTCAGCATTTTCAGGCAGTAGGATATCAATACGCGAGCCAAATTTAATAAAGCCACACTTATCGTTTTGGTTTACACTCTCGCCAACGCGCTGATAGCTGACAATACGACGAGCCACAACACCTGCAATTTGACGAAAGAGCACCTCAACACCCTTAGCAGTCTGAACGACAGTAGTGGTACGCTCATTCTCTGTAGAAGATTTTGGATGCCAAGCCACCAAGAAACGACCCGGATGGTACTTGAAATACTTAACAATACCTCCCACAGGAAACCAATTTATATGCACATTGGTAACAGACATAAAGATTGAGACCTGCAAGCGCTTGCCACCCTCAAAATACTCGTCATCAGAAACCACCTCCGTAACAACAACACGACCATCACAAGGCGAGAAAACCAAGTCTGCATCGTGTATCTTCACTCGTCGAGGTTCACGAAAGAAGGAGACGATAAAGAACCAAAAGAGCAACAGCAATACCGAGATAAGCGAAATAAGCCATATCTGCTCATGCGCCTCAATCATATAGTAGATAAGTGTCCACACAGCTGCCAGACATACTCCGGAGACTGCGATAATCTTATAACCCTCTTTATTAATCTTCATTGGTCTATGGTTTTTATAAGTAAGTCAAAAGTAAGTACAAAAAGGCAAACGGAGCCGATACAAGCAGTGCATCAAAACGGTCCAACATACCACCATGACCAGGCATAATAGCGCCAGAGTCCTTAACGCCCGCACTACGCTTAAAGAGCGACTCTACAAAATCTCCGGCTACACCCGTTACGGCAATAACTGCTCCAAGACCACCCCAAACAGCCAGCTCTCCACCAAGCAGATATCCAAAGAGCACGGCAAAGCATACAGCAGCTACAACACCGCCAACAAAACCCTCCCAACTCTTCTTTGGAGATATACGCTCGCACATACGGTGGCGACCAATGCTCATACCAACAAGATATGCAAAGACATCGTTAGCCCAAATAATAAGGATGTAACAGATTGCAAACCACGGATACCAACATCCATTGCCACTAAGTAGTTGTGGTACAGCAAGCATCAATGATGCAGGGAGAGCAACATATACAACACCCATAAGTGTTACCCCGACATTGGCTATCGGGTGCTCATAACCCCTAAACAACTCAAGGATAAAGCTACAGAATATCAGCACCAACATAAGCATCAGCAGCGCATAGACAAGGTTATTGTCCCAATAGCAAGTATGCATCATTACCTCCGAAAAAGCCATTGCCGCCACGCTGTAGAGTCCCAGGGCAAGTGTCAGACCCAGATATCTTTGTGGACGATATTCACACCTCTCGCAGAGGTTATAGAACTCCCACACGCCAACAGTGACAACTACCGCCAGCAGTGCCACATAGCCCCAACCGGAGATAAGTGTCGCGCCCAAGAGTACTGCTGCAAGCACAATTCCACTCATAGTGCGGATAGTAAGGTTTTTAAGTTTTTCTCTATTCATAGTAGGGTTAGGTTGTTTGTCTGTTTATGCCTCTATTTGAGTTGTTTGCTCCTCTGATTGCTGCTCAGTTTGAGAGGCTACGGCAGTATCAGGGGTTGTACCATCACGCTTACCTAAGATGCGTTCAACATCCTCTGTAAAGACAACCTCGCGCTCCAAAAGTAGTTCCGCCAAAGCACTTAGAGCATCACGGTGCTCCAAAATAACACGCTCAGCCATAGCATATGCCTCGGCAATAACAGTTTTAACCTCGTCATCTATCTGCTGGGCTGTGCGCTCAGAGTATGGCTTAGTAAATGCCATATCACTCTGACCTGTAGAGTCGTAATAGCTGATGTTGCCAATCTTCTCGCTCATTCCGTAGTAGGCAACCATAGCATATACCTGCTTAGTCACACGCTCAAGGTCATTCAAAGCGCCTGTAGAGAGGTGTCCGAAGAATATCTGCTCGGAGACTCTACCGGCAAGGGTTGAAGCAATCTGCTCCATCCACTGTGTCTTTGTTGTCAGCTGGCGCTCCTCAGGCAGATACCACGCAGCACCTAAAGCCTTACCTCGCGGAATAATGGTTACCTTAATAAGCGGACTTGCATGCTTAAGCAACCAGCTAACAGTAGCGTGACCCGCCTCATGGTAGGCGATAACGCGTTTCTCCTCTGGAGAGATAACCTTATTCTTCTTCTCAAGACCACCGATAATACGGTCTACAGCTGCCAAAAAGTCCTCTTTGCTGACAAACTTCTTATTATGACGCGCAGCAATCAGCGCCGCTTCATTACATACATTCGCAATATCGGCACCGGAGAAACCAGGTGTCTGCTTAGCCAAAAACTCGCGGTCCAAATTTGGGTCAAGCTTAAGCTTACGCAGGTGGACATCAAAAATCTGCTTACGCTCAAAGATTTCAGGCAGACCCACCTCAATTTGGCGGTCAAAACGACCGGCGCGCATTAATGCCTTGTCCAAAATATCGGCACGATTAGTTGCAGCAAGTACAATAACCCCAGCATTGGTCTGGAAACCATCCATCTCTGTCAGCAGCTGATTGAGGGTATTTTCACGCTCATCATTGCCCGAAAAGCCTGCATTACGACCACGAGCACGACCAATGGCATCAATCTCGTCAATAAAGACAATACACGGAGCCTTTTGCTTAGCCTGCTCAAAGAGGTCACGCACACGCGACGCACCCACACCAACAAACATCTCAACAAAATCAGAACCTGAGATAGAGAGGAATGGCACATTTGCCTCGCCCGCAACAGCCTTAGCCAGCAGGGTCTTTCCCGTTCCAGGAGGACCTACAAGCAGTGCGCCCTTAGGTATCTTAGCACCCAACTCGCGGTACTTGCCTGCATTTTTGAGGAAGTCGACTATCTCCATAATCTCGACCTTAGCCTCCTCAAGACCTGCAACATCCTTAAATGTGACCTTGCGGTTAGGGTCATCTTGGTCAAATTCCTGAGCGCGAGCTTTGCCGACATTCATTATGTTACCTCCGCCTCCGCCTCCGCGGTTAAAACCTCGCATAATAAATATCCATATAACGATAAAGAATACCCACGGCAACCAATTGAGCAGTGTATCTACCCAACCCTGACGATGATTGTCATAGCTTAACGCTACAGGTTCAGGACTAAGCGCCACAGCCTTATCAAAATCGTTACGGAAGGTCTCTACAGAGCCAATCTGAAACTCAAGCTGATGACCTTGCTCAGGGATATAAGCCAACGGCGACTTTTCAGACTCTGTGAGCGACTTTATAGCCTCCGGATGAAGGTATACCAGCGCCTTATCGCGATTGATAATCTCTATCTTAAAGTCGGATCGTAGCCATGTCGTGCTGTGA
>JAZNTY010000213.1:0-5130 GCA_045592005.1 Alistipes sp.
TACATCTGGCTGCTGAAGAAGTAGGCGGCACAATGCTACACGGCGACGCTCGCCACCGGAGAGAACTGCCACGCTCTGTTCTGGGTCTGGACAGCGCAAAGCATCCATAGCGCGCTCAAGTACACTGTCTATCTCCCAACCATTTACTTGGTCAATCTTTTCATAAACCACGCCCTGACGCTCAATGAGAGCATTCATTTCATCGTCAGTCATAGGTTCACAGAGTTTCATATTAATCTCCTCATACTCCTTAAGAAGAGCTACCGTCTCAGCACATCCCTCCTCGACAACCTCACGAACAGTCTTTGAGTTATCTAACTGTGGCTCCTGCTCTAAATAACCAACGGTGTAGCCAGGAGAGAACACTACTTCGCCCTGATAATTTGTATCAATGCCGGCAATAATCTTCATAAGGGTAGATTTACCGGAGCCATTTAGACCAATGATACCAATCTTTGCACCGTAAAAGAATGAAAGGTAGATGTTGTTCAACACCTTTTTTTGGTTAGTAAAGGTCTTTGAGACACCAACCATTGAAAAGATAATTTTTTCGTCTGCCATATAGTTTATTATTTATTTTTTTCGTTTTATGGTAAATTTTAGGCATATAGTAGGCTAATAGCCACAATATTTGGCAAATATACAAATTTTTAGGCAAACCAAAAGTTGTTTTGCAGAGTTTTTGCATTTGTTCAGCTAAACTTTAATAAACAGCAAACTATGAAGTCTATAAAAGGAAGTATTACAGAACAAAATCTACTTAAAGCTTTTGCCGGCGAGAGTCAGGCTCGTAACCGCTATACATTCTTTGCAAGCGTAGCTAAGAAGGAGGGTTATGAGCAAATTGCCGCAATATTTATTGAGACTGCCGATCAAGAAAAGGAGCACGCTAAGCGTTTTTTCAAATTGCTTGAGGGTGGTAGCGCCACTATCGTAGAGGCGATCTATCCGGCTGGCAGAATAGGCACAACAGCAGAGAATCTTCTTGCTGCGGCTATGGGAGAGAAGGAGGAGTGGGATATTCTTTATCCAACTTTTGCGCAAACGGCTGAAGAGGAGGGATTTGCAGATATTGCTACCGCCTTTCGTCAGATTGCATCTGTAGAAGTTGAGCACGAAAGGCGCTATCTAAAACTTTTAGAGAGGATAACCGATGGTAACTTTTTCCATCGAGATGGCGAGATTTGGTGGCAATGTCGCAACTGTGGATATATTATTCGCGCCACAGACGCCCCAAAACTCTGCCCAACCTGCTTACATCCAAAGGCGTTTTTTGAGCCGATGAAAAACAACTATTAGCAGAAGGGGTGTCAACCTACTCGTTGACACCCCTTCCTTAAAAACTTAAAAAAATCCACCTATTAATCTGAACTTATTTTTTATACTGGACTACTTTTCGAGCCTCTTTAGAGATACGGTCCTCGATACGATAGAGCTTCTCAATTTGAACAGGTTCAATTACCTCAGCAAATATCCACAAATACTTTTGCTTTACGGATGATGTGTTGATGGTATTTGAGAGACGAGTTGCAGCAATCTTCATCGCATTAGCATTAGTAATATCCTCTTTTTTAACCCTTACACTTTTAGAGTCTGCTACTCGTTGTATAGACTTGCGATACTCTCGGTAAACAGGCTCAAAAGCCACAAACTGAGCATCGGTAAGTTTTAATTCATCCTTAAGCATCTGCAAACGGGTATTAAACAACTCTTCAGCCTTAGCCTTATTAGCACTCTTATCCACCGCACCTTGTGGTTGAGCCATAACATTCTGCACAAACATTGATGCAACTGTAAACAATGTTACAAACAAAAACTTTTTCATATCTCTAAATTTTAAGGTTATAATAGATTTATATCTTCGGCATATTCGACAGCATCAATGCTCATATCATATATCACATCTATAGGCGCATTTGCCACCTGCTCCATCAATATATCAAAGTGGTTAACCTCCATAGGTTTTCCCGCAAACCAGGAACCCAAAACCACCAAAACTACACACGCTGCAACAGCCACTCCAACACTCCAGCGACGGAACAATCCTCTACGCGATACCTCTTCAGCAGCAAATCGAGTTACAGCCGCCTTTGCGCGCATCTTCATAAGCTCAATACCACCCTCTTCTAAGTGGTAGGGCATCTTGTTTATATTACTATTCATCTTGCTCATAATCCAACTCCGTTACTCTCTGTTTTATCTTTTTAACCGCATAATGGTAATTTGTTTTTAGCGTCGATACACTTTGTCCTGTTGCCTGAGATATCTGTTCAAAGGAGAGCCGGTCAAAATATCGCATATTAAAAACCAACTTCTGCTTTACCGGCAGTTCTATTATCGCACGCTGTAGCAAAATCGATATTTGATTTGCATCGGGCACTATCTCCCCCTCGAAGTCCGCAAGCAAAAGTTGCGATACCGAGTCTACCGAAGCAAAAATGTGCTTTCGACGCCGCCGTAGATGCTTTATAGCTACCGTTGTGGCAATCTTGTATAACCACGCAATCAAAGAACCCTCTGTCTCTCCACGAAATGCGCCCGCAGAACTATATGCAACAACAAATGTGTCCTGCAATGCATCCTGAGCATCTTCGTGCAGTACCACTATGCGCCGAATGTGCCAATAAAGCCGCTCGGTATATCGCTCAACTATCCAATCAAACGCCCAAGTCGCTCTATCAACTGACTTCAGACTGTCGATTATATGAGTTATATCCGAGGCATTCATTCAGTAAGCGATTTCACTCTATTAGATACCCCAACCAGACAAAGGTTAAAAAAAGATAAGATTTTTTTGTAGTTTTTATTTTTCGCGCTTGGGAAACCAACCCTTCCTTACTCGCTCTCGCTGTTCAAATAACTCGCCAATACTCCAAAACGACGATGCTCCCCAAACAGCCAAAAGGGTAGAAATCAATATATCTTCAACAAGTAGCGATGCAACAACCGTAACTACACCCATAAGAGCAAAGACCCACCAGCACTTAACACCAAAGTAGTACTCGGTCTTTATTACAAGCGGATGGAAGAGTCCGATAATCAAAAAAGTCGCAACACCTATAATTATTCCTGTAAAATACATAGTCAAATATTTTTTTTGTAAAGGTATACAAAATTTCACAAATAGTCAAAAGTCATCTTAACAATAATAGACCAAATATTGCTCATTTGTAAAACTTTTCTAATTTTGTGGTGTCGTGGGCTCTTCTCCATGACAGACATATTTTGATGAAAGTGTATTAGCTTTTATCCTTGACACGAAATCTGGAAAATTTCATTATCACAAGGGAAGCAACACACTCGTCACTTCGTATTGTATATTGTGATAAGGGCATTCCAGAGCCTCGTGTCAGATAAACTAATCGGCTCCACACTTTTTTGTTGTATATTAACCGCACATTCGGAGTTGGTGGGCAAAAAACAAACGCAAAATGAAAAAATTAACTATTATTTTGGGAGTTGCAGCTCTTTTGACAAGCTGCACAGTAAGATTGTAAGCATGGTTGAAAGTCATCAGAAATGGACATCTGATAACATAGATAAGCGATACTTAATAGGTGCTTATAGCCAGACTGAAGGAGCATACAATACCTCAAGAGTCAAGGCGCTTCCAAAATGGAAAAATAAGTATCCAGCTTTTAGTTGGTGTGATCATTTAGGTAATGGTTGGTATATTCCATCAATAGAGGAGTTAAAAGCTTTTGTTACCGATGCCGATATTCATAATATTGTCAATCGCATCATAGTTGAGCACAAGGGAACCAAAATTTGTGGCGTTGCAGATGGAACTTCTTTCTATTTGTCATCAACTGAAAGTGGCAAATCCCTAAACACAGTTTGTGTTTATACTATCAGCATTGGAAATAAAAAGAGTGAAATTGCTGAGATGCCAAAAAAATGGAGTTACCGCGTTCGTGCTGTTGCAATATTTTAAGTTCTTTTTTAATACTTAACACAAATAATGAGGCTGACCACTGCTCTAATTGAGTTTTAGTCAGCCTCTTGATTTTCCGAAGGTTTAGAAGCTATACTTAACCATCAGGTTGATGCGGTTGGCGTGATTGCTATCGCTATTCATATTTTTACGATGAGCCCATAGGTACTCGGCGGCTATTTTAAGGCGAGGAGATATGCTATAGAAGATATTTCCGAACACATACTGACCGCGGCGATATTGATTATCGGCGTAGTATCCATTTTTGTGCTGTACCTGTACCATAGAATATCCACCTGAGATAAAGAGGTTAGGGAATAGATTTATCTGCGCAGCAGCCTGGCAGCCCCACATAGGCATTGTCTGTATACGCTCATTATCAGCCGGATTTGGAGTAAAATCGAGCCCTGACCCTGTAAGGTCCTGTATATAAGGGGTAATACCTTCGCCATAGACACCATTCATAAATATCTGCACCATTTTACCGATGTGGATATTACCGCTCGCCTGCACACCCCATCCCAATAGGTCTGTAGATGTTTGGCGCGCATCGTTATAGAGGTACATATTTCTGATTACAGCAGAGGCACGGAAATGGCTTTGTCTATTCTTTCCCCACATAACTTGTAAATAAGCAGGAAAATCAGGCACGCGCTGAGGTACAGGCATAAAGGTTTGACCATAAGTTCCTGAAACATTTGGCATCTCGGCTGCAACGCCAAATTTCATATGGTTATTTAGGAACGAGTGCTCATATCGGATCATCGTTGCAAAGTTGAAGTTATATGCATTTGGACCCTGGAAGTCGATAGTTGTAGGTGCAGCCGTTAGATCGCAGAAGGTTGTCACATCTCGACCAAATGTAAATCCCGCGAGTGAAACATATCCCGATCGTAGACGAGGGGTGTAGCTACCTTGAGCACCACCTCTAAAGTCGGCATCAAAGTAGATAATCACAGGGTGGCGAAGTCGTTCAGGGTTTGCTATAACTCGCATATATAGCCTTGAGGTGGTTGCATCCATTCCCAATGCCTGACGATTAGCAAAGGATGAGGCGATAGGTACATCGTATGGTACCATATCAATATTATCTACCGCATCATCGAAGCTATAGCTCGCTCTGAGTGCCACATATCCACCAATGGCAAAGGAGAATGTGTTGTGTCGAGAGGCAAATATCACGCTTGGTTCTCCCA
>JAZNTY010000214.1:0-4165 GCA_045592005.1 Alistipes sp.
ACACATCAGCTCCATAGCCACCTCTGGATGACAAAGAGCTATACGACGAAACTCGCACTTAATCATATTTGGCAACTGCGAGTGGCGTTCGTTAATAAACTTACGCCTACCCGGAGTGTTATAAAATATGTTGCGCACAATAAATTGAGAACCTACCGGTGCTGCTACCGGTGTCTGCGATACAAATTCGCCACCGCTGATAATTACCTTTGTGCCAATTTCAGCCTCAGCCTGACGCGTAATCAACTCAACCTGCGATATTGATGCTATGGAGGCAAGAGCTTCGCCTCTAAATCCAAAAGTATCTAAGGCGTAAATATCATCTAACTCCTTAATTTTGCTGGTTGCGTGACACTCAAAAGCCATTCGAGCATCACTCGGCGACATACCGCATCCATTGTCGATAATCTGTATTAGATCACGACCCGCATTGGTAAAGTTAACCTTTACACTTGTTGCTCCGGCATCAATTGCATTCTCAACCATCTCCTTAATAGCCGACGATGGGTATTCAACCACCTCGCCAGCCTTAATCTGGTTGGATACAATCTCTGGTAGTAGTTTTATGCGGTCAGACATATCAGTTACTCCTTATAGTCGTTAGGTACAATAGTAATTGGTGCGTATGGGTTAAATGTTTCGTTCTCAAGCTCAGCCTGCTCAATCTCTGGGTTACTCTGTTTGCCTGCTATGGTAATTATATTGACAATGCGAGGTACCAACATATATATAATAAGTATGGCTATCGCTACACCAAAAACCATCATAGGACTAATTTTGCTGTTAGACTTCTGTTGAGCTTTGCGCTCTTCACGCGCTTGTCTGACAGTACGAATATATTTGCCCGGAGTGTAAGGGGTATTATCATCAGCACTCTCGCCCCTTAGCTCACGACGACGCTGTTCCCTGCGCTCCTTCTCTGGGTCGTAGAAGCGTGGGATATAGTTAAAAGAGTTGGCTTTTTTCTTTACCGGAGAAAATAGTCCCATAGCTTGAAGTAAATTATAATTTTACCTAAAGAAATCCTTCATCCGCTCAAAAATATTCTGTTTGCTGCTCTTCTCAGGGTTTCTGAAGTGAGGCATCTGTGCAAGCTTTGCAATCAACTCCTTCTCCTCCGAGTTGAGAGATGCTGGGATGGCAATATCTACCACAACCAACAAATCGCCTGTGCCATTGTAACTGCCATAGCTGTTAATCGAAGGCAGTCCCTTACCGCGTAGACGAAGAACCTTTCCGGCTTGTGTTCCGGCAGCTATCGAAATCTTAGCCTTGCCGGTAATGGTCGGTACCTCTACATCGCCTCCGGCTATAGCTGTGGTGACAGGTATTGTGAGGTTGTGTATCAGGTTTGCCCCGTCGCGGATAAAGCGAGGGTCGCTCTTCTCCTCGATTACAACCAACAAATCGCCATTTACGCCGCCCTGACGAGCTGCATTACCCTTGCCGGATACGGTAATCATCATACCCTCGGCAACGCCGGCAGGGATGTTAAATTCAACCACTTCGCTGCCCTTGATATAGCCCTCTCCGGAGCACTTAGAACACTTGTCTTTTATCACCGTACCTTGACCACCGCATACAGGACACTCACTTTGCGACTGCATACGACCAAAGAAGGTGTTCTGCACTTGAATGACCACTCCTGAACCGTTACAGTTTGAACAAGTAACACGCGAAGAAGGGTCCTTAGCTCCTGAGCCGTTACAGCTATCGCAGGCGATATTCTTATTGAGCTTTAGCTTCTTTGTCACTCCGTTGGCAATCTCCTCAAGCGTAAGGCTTACGCGTACACGAATATCTGAGCCGCGATTTACCCTCTGTCCGCGACCTCTGCTGCCGCCGCTAAAACCGAAACCGCCACCAAATATATCGCCAAATTGTGAAAATATATCCTCCATCGAGAAGCCGCCGCTACTGAAACCTCCAAAGCCGCCACCGGCAGCTCCACCATTCAATCCGGCATGACCAAATTGGTCATAGCGAGCACGCTTGTCTGGATTTGACAATACATCATACGCCTCAGCCGCCTCCTTAAACTTCTCCTCAGCCTCCTTGTTGTCAGGGTTACGGTCAGGATGGTATTTAAGGGCGGTCTTGCGGTACGCTTTCTTTATATCTTCGGCATTGGCGTTCTTCTCAACGCCAAGCACCTCATAGTAATCTCTCTTTGCCATATATTACTCTCCTACAACAACTTTTGCAAAACGAAGAACCTTGTCGCCGAGCATATAACCTCGTTCGATAACATCTATTACCTTGCCCTTCTTCTCCTCTCCAGCGGCAAAACGGGCAACAGCTTCATGTCGGTTCTCGTCAAAAGGGGCATCCAAAGCCTCAATCTCTACAACCTTCTTTTGGCGCAAAGTGTCAATAAACTTCTGCACAACAAGTCGCTCGCCCTCGCGCAGAGCGGCGATATCATCACTCTTTTCCGAGGCGGCTGTAGCACGCTGCATATCATCCAAAATAGGCAAGATAGCCTTGAGGATATCACTGCCGCCACTCTGGATAAGGTCCATCTTCTCACGCAGGGTGCGCTTGCGGAAGTTGTCAAACTCGGCGTGTAGACGAATGTATCGGTCCTTCCAATCTATCTGCTCCTCGGCAGCAGCCTCATTAGCCTGCTCCTCTGTCATTGTGTCAGCATCTTTGTCTTGCTGCTCTGTCATATTGTCGCACGCAGAGCCGTCAGCTGTAGCGCCCGACTCTGTGCCATTTACTTCGTTTTGGTCTTTAATTCCCTGGTTTTCAATGTGTTGCTTTTTCATATTTTGTAATAATTATCATCTGTACTCAGTATAGAGGCAAAAGGTGTACCGAATATTACTCTTGTGTGAGCCGATACCTTAGAATAGGTTGTCGTACATCGTTTGACTCTTGTCATACTTCAAATCGGCGAGTGAAGACGCCTTTACGCCGATGTTGAAACTCCAGCTACGGTGTGCTCCAAACGGTATCCATACAAACGACATCTGCCAGCAGTGTAGATCTCTTGTTATGGATATAGAAGTTGTTGTTAACTTCTTGTTTTGTATATCAAAACCGCTGGTAAAGGATATACCCGTCTTTGGTGTAAGGTTTATACTACCATTAAAACCGATAGTTTGGTTGACATTCTTTTTATAGCCCGTTGTGCCATTATTGACATATTGAGCATTGTAGCTGATAACATAGTTGAAACCTAAGTTCCACGGTATTGAGAAGTCGTAGTATGTTTGTGCCATATATTGTCGCCTTAGCACGGGGTCCATCAAACCGTATGGGTCAGAGAATGGGTTAAAATACTCTGGCGGAATGGTGTTGATATCGTTTATTGCCGCCTGTGACTTGTCATTACGCGACTTAAAGGTATAACCAAAGCTCCAGCCGGTACTCAAAATTCTACCAGGCGAGCCCTTTGCAAACATCAACTTATTTATTCTTACACCCTGCGGAGTAACCTGATAAGGATCGAGTGTTGCAGAGAGGTTGATGCCAAAGTTGCCATAAATTGTGGTACGGAGCGATACGGATATGTTGGACAGACCCATTGAGTCCGCCAAGAAGTTGTACGAACCACTTAGGGAGAGGTCGTCAATAATTTTAATCTTCTTTACACCTGAAGTGTCACGCTTGCTAAGTACCTTCATCTCCAGACTCTGCTTGAGCGAGAAGTTGAGCGATGCTGCGGCGCCTCTGCCAGGCACACCGTATGCATTGTCCGAATATGGCGAGTAGATGGTATGACCACCTAAGGAGTCAGACTGCACAACCTTGTAGAAACCGTACTTCTGGTTACCGAAATTAGGCATATAAGAGGCTCCGATAGATGGAGTTATGGTATGGCGTACAGCCTGCACCTTTGCCGTCTTACTCTTCATCTGCCACATACCGTATATGGTTGTGTTCATCGACACGGAGGCATTGTAGTTGTATATACGATAGAAACCATATTCAGGGTCGAGCTTCTCCACCTGATTTGTTTCAGGGTTCCACTCCTGCATCTGTCGCTTGAAGTACCAACGCTCGGTGTAGTTGAATGATGGCGTGAGATTGATGTACTTGAATAGGGTAAAACTTGAAGATACAGGAATAGAGTGCTCGATACCATTTCTCATATCCTTCAAAGTCTGCTTTGTAAAAATCTCACTCTCTGCTGCCGATGCTGAATTGGTTAGCTTAC
>JAZNTY010000215.1:0-38640 GCA_045592005.1 Alistipes sp.
GAGGTTGACTCTACCCTGAGTTTCGACAAGGTCCTGCTCGTGGAGAACGACGGTCAGGTTAAGGTAGGCGCACCTGTTGTAAAAGGCGCTTCCGTAAAGGCAAAAATTCTTAAGCACCTGAAGGATGACAAGGTCCTGGTGTTCAAGAAAAAGCGCAGAACCGGTTATCAGAAATGCAACGGTCACCGTCAGTATCTGTCGCAGATTTTAATTGAAGAGATTGTTGCATAACCTTAAAATCGTTAAAGAAGTATGGCACACAAAAAAGGTGTAGGTAGTTCGAAGAACGGTCGTGAAGCAGAAAGCACACGACTTGGTGTAAAGCTTTATGGTGGTCAGGTAGCGAAGGCAGGCAACATCATCGTTCGTCAGCGCGGTACTGTTCACAATCCAGGCGAGAATGTTGGTATGGGTAAAGACCACACCCTCTTTGCTTTGGTTAATGGCGTAGTTGTCTTCACTAAGAAGGCATCTGGTAAGAGCTATGTTAGCGTAACTCCGCTTGCATAAGCTAAATCTGTTAAAAAAAGTTTTTAACGGGTTCTAAAAACAACTTTTTTAAGAAAAAAGCACTTCTGAAAAGAGGTGCTTTTCTTATTTTTGCCTATCTTTGTGCAAACCTAAAACAAAAAGAGATGAAAAGATTTGTATCCCTGCTGGTTTTTACAGCACTTTGCACTTGCTATGCAATGGCGTGGGATGGTCGCGGTCATTCGACTATAGCCTATATTGCTGAGCGACACCTTACACCCAAAGCCAAAGCAAACATCGAAAGCTATATCGGTGGGCGTTCTATTGTCTATTACGCCTCATGGATGGACTTTAACAGAACCGACCCTCCATTTGATGTAACAAATAATTGGCATGTAGACTATTGGACAAACGAGGATAGAGCAGATGCAGAAGGTAACCCACTACCTCCTTGCTCTGTATCTCAGGTTAAGCGCATCACTGAACAAATGAGCGACTTTCGCACACTGAGCGACTCTTTAGTAAATATCAACATCAAGTTTCTTGTCCATCTTGTCGGCGATATGCACTGTCCTGTGCACATTGATTTCCCAACCTCCCGCCCTATGAGGGTCAAAGTGAATAAAAAGGTCGTCAAAGTACACGCTATGTGGGATGGTATGGTTATCGACCTAAAGCACAACAATACCTCGCCAAAGCTTCTGGCAGACAACTTGGATATATACACCGATGCGCAGATTGCAGCTGTTCAGCAGGGTACGCTCGACCAATGGCACGACGAAAATACCAAATATGCAAAGATGGCTATTAAGCTTATTCCTAAAAGCAAGGAGTTGACCTACGACAACTACTTCAACAAAGCCATCGAAATTGCCGAGGATAGAATTACCGTGGCAGGCTATCGTTTAGCAGCGATACTAAACTCTATTTTTGACAAATAAAACACCACGACGATGAGAAGATTTATAATAATTATAGTAGCTCTGTTCTCTATACAGAGTGCTTTTGCTTGGTCGCGAGCTATACATAGCGCCATAGCAGCCATAGCAGATGACAATTTGACCGAACAGGCAAAGCAGAACATAAGCAAGGCTCTTGGCGGGCACAATATCATCTACTACGCGCAGTGGATGTATGATGTAGCAGAGAGCGATGGTTATACACAGACTAAAAATTGGCGTTCTGTAGCCTTTAACAAGAGTAAACTCATCAGCGGCAAAAAGATATCTAAGCACCCGGAGAATATCGTCAACCGTGCTTGCGGTCTTGAGGCTCTGATTGCGGCTGTAAAGGCTATTGAGTCAGGCAAGCTCTCCGAGCAGGAGTTAGCAGACAATATCCGATATATTGTTACCATTGTTGGTGATCTACACTGTCCTACGCACTATATATTTACCGATATTCTCGACAAGCGTAAGCTCTGCTACTACTATAACGACAAGAGATATCCATACACCAACTATTGGGAGAATACCGCCATACGAGGCACCTTTAGCTGGCGCACAAATGAGTATGTTCATCAGTTGAGCCGTAAGACCCCTGAGCAGGTTGCAGAGATTACAAAGGGTTCTATCACAAGTTGGATTGTGGGCAATGTACCCCTCTATCGCAGCGTTTTCGATATGTTAGAGCCAAATGCTCACTTCGATCGCAAGGGATTTAGATTGTGGCAGAACAAAATTTACCCTATTTCCACCGAGCAGGTTGCTGTTGCAGGCTATCGTCTTGCAGCAATACTCAACGGACTGTTTGATAGTTCAGTTGCTAATGTCAAAATCAAATAACCGACTACTATGAAGCGTTTTACAATACTTTTGGCTGCAATGTTTATAGTGTGCAGCAACACCGAGTGCTTTGCTTGGGGACGAGAGGGTCACGCAACCATCGCCTATATTGCCGAGCGCCACCTTACTCCAAAGGCTAAAGAGAATATAGAGAAGTGTATTGATGGGCGTTCTATCGTCTACTACTCCTCGTGGTTGGACAACCACCGTGCAGAGCATAAGTCATGGGGGCAATTAAGCCATGTATGCCACTACGACATTAATACTCTTGAGGCTATAGGCAAACCTCATAGATATATGAAGTCCTCTATAAACAAGCTCAAGAACTATCGTAACCTCCCAGACTCAGCACTCAAGGTTACTATATATCACTTTGTGCACTCTTTTGGCGATTACCACTGTCCTGGGCATGTTGCTCTTTATGACCGCTCCGGTGAAAAGACTAAGCGAGTACACACCACCGGCTACGACATCTACCTAAAGACCAAAAAGACCCGCTTTGAGTACCACACCCTGTGGGATAGCGGTATCCTTTTGCAAAATCATCCCGATTGGGGCTATATGGATTGGGCACACGCCTTAGATAGCTCTATCTCGCAGGAGTATATTGACCAGGTTACCTCAGGCAGTTGGGAGGAGTGGCTTAATGATGTGGCAACCCGCACACACAAAGTGTATAACATCTTTGACCGCGTACCTAAGAAGAGTAAAGATACCCCTGATAGCGAGCTCTCTGTTGTTGACCGTCAGATAATGAACGAGTATGGCGAGTTTGCTGCCGAGCAGTTGCTTATAGGAGGTTTGAGAATGGCTAAGTTGTTAAATGAATTTTTTGGAGAGTAAATTATGAAAAGATTTGCTATACTTGCCCTTGTTGTCCTATTGCTTCCTCAAATGGCTATGGGTTGGGGTAGATTGGGTCATCGCACCATTGCCGAGATTGCTGAGCGCAACCTCACACCTAAGGCTAAAGCTAACATAGAACACTACACAGGCGGTACTCCGCTATGGAAAATGTCCCTCTGGTTAGATGAGGTTCGCAATGATATACCATACAAGGAGGCTACATACGGTTGGCACGCCTCAGTTGTAGACACCGACCTTACCTCGCCGCAGATTGTCCGCAATCGTTACCGCGACGGGAAGGATGCTGTCACTGCCACTATCGACTTTACCGAACAACTTAAGAACTATCGCCAAATGCCAGACTCGGCAGTGCTTGTTGCGCTTAAGTGTATCATTCATATGGTTGGCGACTTCCACTGTCCGGGACATATCAGATATGTAGACTGCGAGAATAAGGGTCGCTTTGCGGTTAAGCTCAATGGTAAACTTACCGATATGCACAAGGCTTGGGATACCGGCATCATTACCACCTACCACAAGAAGTGGAACCATACGAAGTATGCCGACCACCTCAATGTGTTGGACAAGAAGCAGATTAAAGCCATTACCAAAGGTTCTCCACAGCAGTGGTTTGAGGATGCTGCTACCGATATCCGCCCAGCTATCTATTGGGCATGTGACGGTAAAAATATCGAGACCCTCGACGATAAGTTCCTTGCCAAAGCCGGTCCACTGACAGAGCAGCAGATGCAGAAGGCTGGCTACCGTTTAGCAAAGGTGTTGAATACAATATTCAATAAATAACAGCTGTGCGTAAAATTGTATTTATACTCTTAATCGTTCTACTACTCCCTATCGAGGGTTTTGGATGGGGTCGCTTGGGTCACTATGCCATAGCTGAAATTGCCGAGCGCCACCTAACGCCGGAGGCTAAGGCGCGCATTATGCGCTACACCGAAGGCAAACCTCTTGCCGAGCTCTCGGTATGGATGGATGAGGTCGCCGGCACTGAGCCTTACAAATATCGGCTGCGCGGCTGGCACGCCTCTATTGCAAATCCTAAGTGTAAGAGCACGACTGAGGTTCGTATGGAACATCGCCAGGGTCGTGATGGTGTAACGGCGATGGAGGAATTTACAACCCGCTTGGTGCAGCCTGACAGAATGAATGACTCGGTAGTCCTTACTGCTATAAAGTGTATAGTTCACATCATCGGCGACTTTCACTGTCCACAGCATGTGCGTTACACTGATTGTAGAAATGAGGGCAAATATGGGGTTGTATTCTTAGGCAAAAAGGCTCAGTATCACGCTGTTTGGGACTCTGGTGTAATTCAGCGAGGAAGAGATATGACCTTCAAGGACTACAAAGAGTACGCCAACCTGCTCGATACCTATACCGACAAGCAGATTGCTAAGGTTACTAAAGGCTGGGCACAGCAGTGGTTTGAAGATGCTGCAAAGTATGTGCGTCCAACTATTAACAGCGTTAACAAAGGCGACAATATCGACAAGCAGTGGCTTGAGGAGGCTCTCCCTATGGGCGAGGAGCTAATCCGTAGAGCCGGATATCGCTTAGCTAAGGCTCTAAATACCATTTTTGCAGATAAATAATAACCTATAAAAACTACTAAAATGAAAAAATTACTCTTTTCGCTTTTAGCACTACTTCCACTTTGTGCTATCGCACAGTACAATCCGGAGACCTTCCGTACACCCGTTGCCCAAGCTGCACAGCGTGTCGAGATACAGCTCCCCGTTGTTAACGGCTACAACATCTACAAAGCCGACTTACACACCCACTCCATCTATTCTGACGGCGAGACAACACCTGCATTTCGCGTTCGTGAGGCATTTTTTGACGGTTTGGATGCTATCGCCATTACTGAGCATATAGAGTATCGCCGCATTGAGCCAAAGATGCTCAAGTTTATCAAGGGTTACACCGATGGCAAGGCGCAGAAGGCTGAAAATAACGATGTTATTAGAAAGCCGGCTACCGAGCGTGGTATCCTTGCTGACCTGAACTACCCTGTTGAGGAGGCTGTTAAGGAGAGTAAAAAGTATGGCGTACTTGTTATCCCTGGTGCTGAGATTACTCGTGAGCCTGTAAAGATTGGTCACTTCAACGCCCTCTTTACTAAGGACAACAACACCATCTATGACCCAGACCCACTTCAGAGTTTGAAAAATGCTCGCAAACAGGGTGCTCTTATCCAGCACAACCACCCAGGTTGGCGCCGCACCTCTTGTGCAAAGACCGAGTTTGAGATTACAGCCTACAATGAGGGACTCATAGACGGTATCGAGGTGGCGAATGGAGGCTCACTATATATGCCTATCATAGATAGAGCTAAAGAGGAGAGACTCTTTGTGGCAGCCAATACCGACATTCACACCACTACTGCCGAGTACTACAGACTGAAGGGTCAGATGCGTAATATGACTCTCATTTTTGCCAAAGAGTGCACACTCAAAGGACTTCGTGAGGCTTTAGAGGCTAAGCGCACCTTAGCTCTTACCGGTGGCTATGTTGCCGGCGACGAGCAGCTTCTTAAGGACCTATTCATGGCATCTATCAAGTATGATGTTGTGGGCGTAGATGCAAAGACTAAGGCACGCAAGGTGCTTGTTACAAATATGTACTCTATTCCTCTTCAGTTTAAGACCTCAAAGAATGCTAACCCTATAACCCTCCAGCCTCACAACTCTGTTTTGCTTACCGTTGCTAAGGACAAGAAACTCAATCTAACCCTTACCAATATGCTCTGTGGTGCCAATAAGAGCCCTAAAGTGAGCATCGATATTAAGTAGTAGAGCTTCGATATAACATAAAGGTGGGTAACAATTTAGTTACCCACCTTTACTTTTATCTATCTCCCGTCCTTCTGTATCGTTAAAAAACGCTCTCTGCTAACCACGAGAAGAAGTTACAGATATTCTCCCAATAGCCGCTGAAGGTGTGTGCAAGACCCTCAAAAAGACCGCGACGGATGCTCTCAAGAACAATTGTAAGGTTGATAAGCCACATGGCGACAATAAAGAGGTATGAGCGAACACAGCCTTGCCCCTGAATATCGGTTTGATAACTGCCAATTTGTGTGCGGAAGCAGTCAATGTGAAAGGCTATAGTGGTACCAATAAGTATATCAAAGATATATATCGAGCTGGCAGCGCTAAGCTCACGCAGTAGTAAAAACATCCATGTGAATATTGGTAGACAGTACGGAGCTAAAGAGATGAAGATTGCTCCAAAGCGTAAACCTCCACTATGACTCATCTCGCCACTTCCTTCTCCCGCATTGAAAGAGTGAATTTTACGCAAAAAGAGCATACTTACTATTGTATGGCTGAGTTCATGTGAGAATGTGCGCATCCACTCAAGGTTTTTCTTAAATACCTTCAAAAAGAAGATACCCCAATATATAAGCATACCTATACCCACATATTGATAGCGCGACAAGTGACCAAGGAACCACTTTGCAGAGGGTAGAAACTCTATAAATCCCAAAATTAGGGCTATGATAATAAGAGGATATGATATTGCGCGTGTCATAGTGAGGTTTGTTAGGTAGCTTTTGTTGTTACAAGTTTGGTTATCAAGATACAAAGATACAAAAAATATGATACCTATGTTATATAATATAAAAAAAGTGGTATTTCTGTTCGAAATACCACCTAAAGAAGAGCCTGTTTTCTCTAATGGAAGAAGATAGATGAAATCTCCTTATAGTTGTGTACGCGCTCGATAACCTCGGCAAAGATGTCAGCACAAGAGAGTACGGTAAATTTGTGCAAATCTGCGTTAGGATTGAGCGGAATAGTATCAGAAACGATAACCTCTGTAAGAGCGCTGGCGTTAATGCGGTCGTAAGCCTTGCCTGAGAGTACAGGGTGGGTAATTGCAGCGCGAACAGATTTTGCGCCACGCTCCATAAGCATATCGGCAGCCATACAGATAGTACCTGCGGTATCAATCATATCGTCAACAATAAGCACATTGCGACCCTCAACATCGCCGATAGCGGTCATAGAGCCGACAACATTTGCCTTAGCGCGCTCCTTGTGAGAGATGATGATTGGTGTGCCGAGTAACTTAGCGTATGTTCCGGCGCGTTTTGCACCACCCATATTAGGAGCTGCAATAGATAGATTTTCGATGCCTAAGCTCTGAATGTAAGGTACGAACATACCGCTAGCATAGAGGGCATCTACCGGAACCTCAAAGAAACCCTGAATTTGGTCTGCATGTAAGTCCATAGTCATTACTCGGTCTACACCTGCAGCGCTAAGCATATTTGCCACCAATTTTGAGGTAATAGGCACGCGAGGGCGGTCCTTGCGGTCCTGACGAGCCCAACCGAAGTAAGGGATGACTGCGATAACCTTGTATGCTGATGCGCGACGAGCAGCGTCAATCATCATCAACAGCTCCATAAGGTTGTCCGATTTAGGGAAGGTGGACTGAATAATAAATACGGTACAGCCACGAATAGACTCTGTGTAGCGCGGTTGAAACTCGCCGTCGCTGAATTCAAGACACTCACACTCACCGAGGGTAGTGCCATAAGCGGCAACAATCTTCTCAGCAAGGTAGCGAGAACTGCGACCTGTGAAAAATTTGATTTTGTGGATAGCCATAAAAGTATATTTTGGTATTTATTATACTTGTTAGTAATTTCAATACGATTGCAAAAGTAGTGAAAAAAGTCTATTTTTCACTATCTTTATTAATATCTTTTAATATTTCTTCAATATATCCGACAATATCCTCTCTACCGGTCCCTTTTTCGGAGGAACTGATAAAGATTGGCGGTAACTCTTCCCACTGCTCGGAGAGGGTCTGCTGATATTGAGAGACACTGCGGGCGAGCTGAGCTTTGGAGAGTTTATCAGCCTTAGTGAAGATGATGCCGAATGGAACGGAGTGTATACCGAGTTGCTCGATAAATTCGAGGTCTATGCGTTGAGGTTCTAAGCGGGAGTCAACAAGCACAAACAGGTAATGCATCTTCTCGCACTTAAAGACATAGTCGGTAATAATTTTGGCAAAAGAGCCACGAGTGCTCTTTGAGGTGCGGGCATAGCCGTAGCCTGGAAGGTCGACAAGATACCAGCTGTTGTTGATAGTGAAGTGGTTTATCAGTCGGGTCTTTCCGGGTGTAGCCGAGACCTTTGCAAGACCTTTATGTTGGGTAAGCATATTGATAAGAGAAGACTTGCCAACATTGCTTCGTCCAATAAAAGCTATATCGGGCAGATTGTCTTTCGGCACCTGCCCGATTTTCTCGGAGCTACATTTGAATACGGCTTTGTTAATCATTATCTCAATTATTGAGCGATAAGTTCGATAATATGACTTCTAAAGTCGTTCATATCGCGGATATCGTTGTAAGGCGTGCGACGAGAAGACTTCTTAGTGAGTTCAGGGATAATAACACCCTCCTCCATAAGGAAGCGACCGCTGACAACCTTGCCATCTAACGCCATAGGCTTATTCTCAACTTCCGGAGCAACCTCGCGGATAAGGTACTTACGCTCTGGGTCAAGACCCTGGAATTTGATAATGCGGTCAGGCATCTGGCGAGTGAAAATCATACGATAGACAAATGCCACAGCCTTGCTCTTGTCAGGCTCTACATACATCAGTGAGCACCAGTCGCGGTTGCCCTCATATGGAGATACTAACTTGTATAAATCTCCCTGCTGGATAGTTGAACGCAGACGCTTGTACTCAGCAATAGCGCGAGTAGCATAAGCCTGCTCAGCCTCAGTGAGCTGTGCGGGAACCATCTCCATACCTAAGCGGCACATTGAAGCTACATCGAAGCGGAATTTTACAGGCACGCGGCGCTGGGTGTACTTGTTCTGTGTAGAGCATACATGGGCAGCCAGAATATTTGCAGGATAGAAGTTGAGAGCTCCCCACTGAATGTAGATACGGTGCAGAGCATCTGTTTGGTCTGAGGTCCATAACTCCTGGAAATAAGGCAGATAACCGTAGTTCATACGGTAGCCGCCCGATGCGCAGAGCTGTATCTTGAGTGTAGGGTACGCCTCGCGGATACGCTTAAGTGTGCTTATAAGACCTAAGTGGTGGTCAACATAAAGGTTCGACTGCTTACTCTTTGGCAGATATTGGCTCTGAGCGTTGAACATACACATATTGTGGTCCCACTTGATATACTCAATAGCAGGGTTCTCCTTCATAAGGTTGTCAACAACACCAAAAACAAAGTCCTGAACCTTAGGATTGGTCATATCAAGTAGAAGCTGGGTCTTACCACGACCGTATGTAGGTTCAAAAGCCTCATGACGCAGAACCCAATCAGGGTGCTTCTCGTAGAGCTCGCTATATGTGTTAACCATTTCCGGCTCAATCCAGATACCGAACTTAAGACCTTTGCTATCAGCATATTCAACCAATTTACCGATGCCCAAAGGCAGTTTCTGCTTACAAACCTGCCAATCGCCAAGACCACCCTTGTCGGAGTTGTCGCGGATATACTTGTTGCCGAACCAGCCATCATCCATGACGAACATCTCACCACCTAAGCGGGCAAAGTCGGACATCATATCGTTCATACCATCCTGTGTAATATCCTGACGAACGCCCTCCCAAGAGTTGAGCAACACTTCGCGGGTAGAGGTGCCATCAAGGATATGATGGTGGCGTGCCCAATAGTGTAGGTTGCGGGTTGCTTGACCCTTACCCTGAGTAGAGTATGTGAGGATAAATTCTGGGGCAGTCAAACTACTCTTGCTGTCCAGAGTATAATCAGAACCGGTAGGGTTGATGCCGGCAAAAATAAGAATAGGATTGCCGATGCGGTTGTTTACAAACTCGATATGGAAGTTACCGGTCCAAGCCAACGAACCTGCGATAACATTACCCTCAGTCTCTGAAACATTCCCATCAGTGCCGAGCATAAAGGAGGCGTTGTGGTGTACTGAAGGGCGACCACCATCTTGTGTAGATAGTATCTTCACGCCTTCGCCAAGTGGCTCGAAGTTCTCGTTGTTCTCATTGCCATGAAAACCGTCAATATGCATCAACATACAGTTCTGGCTCTTTACCGGCAGACACATAGACATATATTTCTGCAATGATACCGGCTTTTTGCCCTCGTTGATATACTCAGCCCAAAGCTTCATAACATCGCAGTCTGTATAGGCATCATAGTGTACTTTGACTTTGAATGTAGGATGAGCTACATCAACTAAAGTAAAACACAGACGGTCCATACCACCCTCATTAGTGCGCTCTACAGTCTCTACAACAAGGTTGGTGGCGTTGTCGCCGTCGTGATGCTTAACAAGCACTGCATGGTAGTCGGAGCAACGAGTTCCAAAAGAGCGGAAAGCTTCCCAATTCATAGCACGAGGAGAGGCGAAGATATCCTGCTCATCAGCCTTAGCACCGTAATAGCGGAAATTGAGCGGCTTACCTATTTCGGCAGAGAGACAGAGGGTTGTGTTTGGTGTGGAAAGCAGGTAGTTTGTCTGCTTCGCATTAACTGTCATCACTACACCGAGTAGCAGACAGAGAACAAGAGAGAGTTTTTTCATAGTTGAGCGTTGTTCTATAAATTAATGTTTGATTACTCTACAGTAACAGACTTTGCCAAGTTGCGCGGCTGGTCTACATTTCTGCCCTTATTTACAGCGATGTAGTAGGCAAGTAACTGCATAGGCACAGCTGTAAGCAGTGGAGTGAGACACTCAGATATTTCAGGCACTTCGATAACATAGTCAGCCATAGTTGAGGCGATAGTGTCGCCTTTGGTAACAATAGCTACAACTTTACCACCACGCGATTTAACCTGCTGTATAGAGTTGATGGTTTTGTCGTAGACATTGTCTTTGATGGCGATAATTACCGATGGCATATCGTTGTCAATAAGAGCAATGGTGCCATGTTTCATTTCAGCAGCAGGGTAGCCCTCGGCGTGAATGTAAGATATCTCCTTGAGCTTCAACGCGCCTTCAAGGGCTGATGGGTAGTTGTAACCGCGACCTAAGTAGAGGAAGTTGTGGGCGTAGGTAAAGGTGCGAGCCAGGGTTTTAATCTGCTCGTTCATACCTAAAATCTCCTTTATAAGTGACGGTACGCGGCGAATATCGGTGGCAATCTTCTCTAAAGTCGCGTCATCTACAAGACCCTTCATCTGACCAACAAGCAGAGCCATCATTGCAAGTACTGTAACTTGACCTGTAAATGCCTTTGTGGAAGCAACACCAATTTCAGGACCTACATGGATATAACTGCCGGAGTGGGTCGCGCGAGGTATGGAAGAGCCGATAACATTGCAGATACCAAAGACAAACGCTCCACGCGACTTAGCCAACTCTAAGGCAGCTAAGGTGTCGGCGGTCTCACCGGATTGTGAGAGGGCGATAAGTATATCTTCCTCTCCAACTACGGGGTTACAATATCTGAACTCGCTGGCATACTCTACGGTAACAGGTATACGGCAGAACTCCTCAATGAGGTGCTTGCCTATAAGAGCTGCGTGCCACGAAGTACCACAAGCAACGATGATTATACGGTTGGTGTTAAGGAATTTCTCCTTGTGCTCTATAACGCCAGATAGGGTTATGCTTTTGCCATCTGCTGAGATGCGACCGCTGATACAATCAGCAAGGGTGCGAGGCTGCTCAAATATCTCCTTGAGCATAAAGTGTGGGTAACCACCCTTCTCCAACTGCTCAATAGACATTTGAAGCTCGGTAATCACAATTTTGTTATGCTCGTCGCTGTTGTTGCTCACTACAGTGAGTTCCTGCTCAGGCTCGATAATGGCAATCTGACCGTCATCAAGATAGACAACCTTGTTGGTGTACTCGATAATAGGAGTGGCATCTGACGCTAAAAAATACTCGCCATTGCCGATGCCGATAACTAATGGTGAAGATTGACGAGCAGCAATAATCTGCTTAGGGTTTTGTTTGTCAATAACAGCTATGGCATATGCACCAATAATCTGTTTGGTAGCCTCCTTTACAGCATCGAGTAGTGAACAGTTGTTTGTATTCATAATGTACTCAATCAACTGGACAGCCACCTCGGTGTCGGTCTGGCTGGTAAAGGTATAACCCTGCTGAGTGAGAGCCTGCTTAAGGACGGTGTAGTTTTCAATAGTGCCGTTGTGTACCAAAGCAATACGACCCGACTGTGAGCAGTGAGGGTGGGCATTGATATCGTTTGGCTCGCCGTGGGTAGCCCAGCGGGTGTGGGCAATACCTATGGTGCCGCTCAAATCTTTGCTCGAAGCAAAGTGTTCCAAAGCTTCAACCTTGCCCTTTGATTTGTATGTGTTTAACTCGCCATTATCGCCAATCATGGCAACACCTGAAGAGTCATAGCCGCGATATTCGAGGCGATGAAGTCCTTTAATTAAGATATCGTAAGCTCTGCGCTTACCGATATAACCAACAATTCCGCACATTTTGTGTTCTTTTAATTAAGATGGTCTATATAAATAACAGACAAAAGTAGTAAATTCCTTATGAAATAGCAAATTTATTAGTGTGTAATCATCTAAAAATGAAAAGTTCGTTAATCTGTTTTTAATTTCAGACAATATTTACTATCTTTGCCTGGTAAAGTGTACGCTTATGATGAGAGTTGACCTTGTTGATATTATAAACAACTATTTGGCAGACAACCGTCGACTTATAGTGCCCGCCTTTGGTGCATTTATCGTTAAAGGGGAGGATGATATCATCTTCTCCGAACTGCTTACATCTGACGATGGTGTTCTGCGTGGATTGCTTATAGCTCGTGGCTTGAGCGAGATAGAGGCGGCTGCCAATATCAACCGCTTTGCCTATGAGGTGCGCCACGGTTTAGATAGTCAGGGTATCTATCCGATAGCCGAATTTGGAACCTTCACATACGGCGAGCATGGTGTTATTCAGTTTGACCATACCAAGCCTCAGGTCGTAATTATTCCGCAGCCCGCAGCTCGTCCCGTACAGCCTATTCAACCAAAGGCTCCGGCAGTGGCTACACCGGCTACTACACCTATTGCTCCGGCTGCAAAGTCGACTCCGCAACCTCGACCACGCCATGCAGGTGGGAATTGGGTTATGTGGGTAGCTGTAGTAGTTATTGTATTGGCTCTCTTTGCACTCGGATATGGTCTGTATTGTATGTCTACAGCCCCGTCTGATGACGATTTAGATGCTCGTATGGATGAGCATCGTATACCGAGGATGGAGATACCGCAAAGTCCTAAAAATTAGTAGTTATGACAGATATTGTTTCGGTAAAACAGCGATTTGGTATCATAGGCAACTCTGAACTTCTCAATAGAGCATTGGAGGTTGCTTTGCGAGTGGCTTCGACAGATTTGTCGGTGCTTATTACGGGAGAGAGTGGCGTAGGTAAGGAGTTTTTTCCACAGGTTATACATAACTACTCAGCTCGTAAACATAACCGTTATGTGGCTGTAAACTGTGGTGCTATACCTGAGGGTACTATCGACTCGGAACTCTTTGGTCACGAGAAGGGAGCCTTCACAGGTGCTGTTGACCAGCGTAAGGGATATTTTGAGGAGGCTGATGGAGGTACTATCTTCTTAGACGAGGTGGGCGAGTTGCCTCTATCTACTCAGGTGCGCCTGCTTAGAGTGTTGCAGACGGGTGAATTTATGCGCGTAGGCTCGGCAAAGGTGCTTAAGACCAATGTGCGAGTTGTGGCAGCAACAAATGCAAATCTTATGCGCGCTATAAATGAGGGTCGTTTTCGTGAAGACCTCTACTATCGTCTTGGTACAGTGCCAATCTCAGTGCCGGCTCTGCGTGAGCGCCCTGAGGATATATATCTGCTTTTCCGTAAGTTTGCCTCCGATGTGGCGGTGCAGTATCGTATGCCGGCTATTACGCTTGATGCTGCTGCCAGAGATATGTTGGAGCGTTACCCGTGGCGTGGAAATATACGCCAGCTGAAGAATGTTGCAGAGCAGATTTCGGCAATAGAGTCGAGTCGAGAGATTACGGCTCAGATACTTTCTGGCTACCTCTATACAGACCACACAGCTACCTCTTCTGCCCCTTCTGTTAATGGTGCCGCTTCGTTTGAGGATATGAATACCGAGCGAGAACTGCTCTATAAGGTGCTCTTTGATATGCGTAACGATATTAACGATATGAAGCGCCTACTGTTGGAGATGCGCGGCTATGGTGTTAGCCATCCGACCGTTCATAATGAGCCTCGCAAGGAACTTGCCGGACTATTGCCTCAATCCTCTCCGCGCGATGTGGAGTATGACTATAGTGCAGAGGTCGTTGATGAGCAGGCTGTACCTGCTACTAAAGCCGATATGCAGCGAGAGCAGATTATCCGTGCATTGCGCCGTCATAATGGCTCCCGTCGTGCTGCTGCGGCAGAACTATTTATGTCCGAGCGTACACTATATCGTCGTATCAAAGAGTTAGGTATAGAGTAGTAGTTTGATTTGAAGAATGTTGAGAATGAAAAAGATATTTGTTTTAGCGCTCGCCGCAGTTGTACTGCTTGTGAGTTGTACTGTTAAGTACTCGCTTTCGGGAGCATCTATTCCACCGGATGCCAAGACCTTCAGTGTTGCCTATTTCCCAAATAATGCCCCTATGGTGGCGCCTATTCTTAGTGCTACGCTTACAGATGAGTTGACTCAGCGCTTTGCTACACGCACAAGCCTTGTTCAGGTAGAGGAGGGTGGCGACTTTGCCTTTGAGGGTGAGATTGTGGGTTATAGCTCTACCACTTCGTCGGTGTCAAGTGGTGACTATGCCTTGCAGAACCGACTTACCATATCGGTTAAGGTTAAGTTTACAAATGCTATCGATGATAAGATGTCGTTTAACCGAAACTTCTCGGCTTATGCCGACTACGATTCTACAAAGTTGCTTACCGAGGTGGAAGGAACTCTTATCCCTGAGATTGTAGAACAACTTGTAACCGATATCTTCCAGGCAGCAGCATCAAATTGGTAGTATGGATAAGAGCGTTGACAAAGTTAAGGATTTTAGCGTAGAGCAGTATCCGTGGTGTACTGCCGCTCGTGCTGTGAATAGCCAGGATATGGCTGAGCAACAGCTAATTGCAGTGTGGCGCGCTGCTGCTAAGTTTCAACTATTACCAATAGATGTTGAGCGTTTGGCAGCCGTTACTCAGGGGGAGATGATAGACCGCTTTTTGCGATTGGAGGACTACCGTATAGTGGCAGACGATAAGGCTGTGGATGAAGAGATTTCGCTTGAAGCTTCTTTGGATGACGAGGATGATTTGGTAAGCGAAGAGTTGGCTGAAATATATGTCGCTCAAGGGCTAAATTGCGAGGCTGTTGAAATATATCGCAAATTAAGTTTGCTAAATCCGAAAAAAAGTGCTTACTTTGCAGCTCAAATAGAGAAATTGAGTAATTTATAATTTTTTTGAGATATGTATACACTTTGTATTGTATTGGTACTCATCGCAAGTGTTATTATGGTGCTTGCTGTTTTGGTTCAGAACCCTAAGAGCGGTATGGCTTCAAACTTTGGTGCTTCAAACCAGGTTATGGGCGTTCGTCAGACTACCGACTTTTTGGAGAAACTCACTTGGGGTACTGCTGTGGTTATCTTTGTTCTTAGCCTCTGTGCAACTTTGGCTATGGATACAAAGCCTACTCAGAGCCCTGTAGCTGCTGAGGCTGCTGCTTTGGTTGAGGAGATGGCTGCTCCAGCTGAGGGCGAGGTTGTCGTTCCTCAGGTAGAGGTTCCGGCTGAGGCTGCTCCGGCAGAGGAGACTCCGGCTCAGTAGTTGTTTAGGACCATTGAGGGTACGGTCGGGCAGTAGCTGCTCGACCTTTTTGCCTTTGTGTTCAACTGATAACATACCTGTTGAGTGAATAATATTGCTAAAAAAGGTTTGTAATTTTGATTTTTATTCGTACCTTGCATCAAAACATTGAGGATATGAAAAATAACAAACTATTTCCGCTGCTTCTTACAGCTCCGCTCCTCTCTTGTACTAAGAGTGAGCAAAAACCAAATATTATCCTCTTTCTGCTTGACGATTTTGGTTGGCTTGATAGCTCGGTTGCATACGGCGAGGAGGTGTATCCAAATAATCTGCGTTATGATACCCCTAATATGGCTCGATTAGCAGAGAAGGGTGTTATAATGACAAATGCTTACGCTTGTCCGGTCTCTTCGCCTACACGCACATCTATTATGACGGGTATGCACCCTGCACAGTGCGGGCTTACAATGTTTTGTTCCAATAATTACGATGTGCCTACCGATGCTACGGGTGGTATGAGAGGTACATTTCGTGCCAATGATAATGTAGATGACCCATTTATTCGCCCCGATTGGAATTGGAACGGTATCTCGCCTGTGGCTGGCACTCCTCGTACGGTTACAGTTACACCTATGGTTCAGTTGCTCAAAGATGCAGGATACTATACCATACTTGCAGGTAAGGCTCACTTCTCTACAATGGGAACACCTGCTGCTTCTCCATATAATCTGGGCTTTTTGGTAAACCTTACGGGTCACTATGGAGGTATGCCGTCGAGCTATCAGGGTCAGGACCACTATGGCAATAAACCAGGGGAGTGGAAGTATCATGCAGTGCCAGGCTTATTTGATTATTGGGGTAGTGAAACGCATCTTACTGAGGCTCTTACAGTTAGTGCCCTCAAGACCCTGGATTATCCGATAGATAACAATATTCCGTTCTATTTTAATTTTGCCCACTATGCCACACATACACCTATTCAGCCGGATAGTAGGTATTACGATAAGTATATTGCTCGCGGGATGGACCATCTACAGGCATGTTATGGCTCTATGGTTGAGGGCGTTGATAAGAGTTTAGGCGATTTGCTCGACTACTTAGAGGCTAAGGGCGTTGCCGATAATACCATTATTATCTTCTACTCCGATAATGGCGGTCATAGTGTCAACACATCAAAAGGTGGTCAGGCGCATTGTTACAACCTACCATTGCGCGAGGGTAAAGGTTCGGTCTATGAGGGTGGTGTTCGCGTGCCTATGATTGCCTATATTCCTAATAAGAGCGCGGCAGGTACACGCATTAATACCCCTGTAAACCCTCAAGACCTATTTCCGACAATTCTTGAGTTTGCGGGTGTGAAGAGTTATACAACCATACAGCAAGTTACGGGTCAGAGTTTGGTAAAACTGCTTACTGACGGCTCGCAGTATGTTGCTAAGGCTGTAGAGCGTGGCGAGATTGCTGACCAAAAGCAAGCAAACGCATTTGTTGTCCCACAGAGTGTGTCGGGCATAAACCCTACACGCCCCGTTATTACCCACTTCCCACATCAATGGAGAATAGAGGACCAATACGATGTCGATTTTCTCTCGGCAATACGCCGCGGAGAGTGGAAACTCGTCTACCGTATGCACGACTATGCTTTAGAGTTGTATAACCTCAATGAGGATTTGGGCGAGCGTAATAATGTAGCCTCGGCGCATCCCGATATTGTCCGACAACTCTCTTCGGAGCTGAGCGATACTTTGCGTCGCTGGAATGCGCCTATGCCAACTGTTCGAGCTACAAAACAGCGGGTACCAATGCCTGATGAATTGTAGAGCTATTGTATCTCCATCTTAAAATATTGATTTTCGTCAATGAGCTGGTTAACTACATCTGCTTCCAATTGCTCAAAAGGTAGTTGAGTCCTCTTTACGCGCTCATTGTCCCACCAGCTGCCATTTGGGGTGTCGGCGAGCTGAGTGGTTGATGGTTTGCGGATGCCGATATTGATATGACACCAATTGTGGTCTATGCGTGATAGTGGAAGTCCGATTACCACCGCCTTTGCTGTACCGCTATCAGTCTGCTTTTTCGCACCCACCCACTGCTGCATCCAACCGTAGTTGTCGTGGCTGTCAAACTCTATATCTGCCTCTCCTGCGACATAGAAGAGTAGGTATCCTCTGCTCTGTAACTGCTCTAAAGCGCTCTTTCGCCTTTGTTGTATAGCGGATAGAGCGTCAGTTAGGCACAATGGAGTCAAAAAGGCGACAAAGGCTTGAAAAATATTGCAAAAACGCGTTGTGGTAACCTCTATAAAGTGGCGAGCCATAGCCTCGTCTACGACAAAGTTGGTTGTAATGCTCTCTATGCGCCTATCAAAGTGTAACATACGGGCGTTATCATCTTTAGTGTAGAACTCCCAATTGGACCTATTGCCTTTGGCTCTGTTCTCCTCAAAAGGTATATGGGCGATGTTGCCCATACTCCATACCCATCTCTTGCATAACTCCTGAAATTGTCCGGTGTTGTATGGTATCCAACTCTTTGGAACAATATGGTCGTCATCCCACGGGCGATTTGAACGCTCCCACAAATCTTGTCGCGCAGGGTCGTAGTCCTCAAAGAGGCGTGCAAAAGCCTCTCGCTCCACAACTTTAAGCATTGTGAGTTGCCTAAAGTTGTTATTGTATCCAAACATACGACATACCGAAGCCCCGTATGGTTCATTGATATAGCTCCATATATCCCACTGTGCGGAGAACTGCGAACTCTCAAAAGCCTTGAATTTCGCCACATCGTGGTGTGGCAGTGCCGCCCAGCCGAAGCAGACGCAGTCGCGAAGCAGTGAACTGATAAATGGCTCATCAATGGACTTGTCGCTACTCAGGTGTATGTTTGACTGTCGATAAATATACTGAATAGGGCGCTCGTCGTTATTGCAGAAGCAGTATAGATAGAGGGCAAGTGCCAGCATATACTCCTTTGTCGCCTTGAGCCTTCCTGTGTATTGTAGACGGGCTAAAAAGAGAAGTAGTACATATAGCGTAGGGGCATTGTGGGCTATCTCTGTACGAACAAACGAGGGTATGTTGTCATACAGTAACCAGCTATCTATAATGTTCTGCATTTGTCTTAGCTCGTTGCCATTGTCTGAGTATGCGCTATTTATCGCCTCTATAATCAATCTATCCCCACATTCGCTTAAACGCCTAATATATGTTGCATCTATGGAGCCGCGAATACTATTTGCCTCGGAGCAGAAACATCGAAATACTAACTGTGCAAATTTCGCCTCCGGCATATAGTTGCGGGCAAGGT
This sequence comes from Alistipes sp., assembly GCA_045592005.1. Taxonomy (GTDB): domain Bacteria; phylum Bacteroidota; class Bacteroidia; order Bacteroidales; family Rikenellaceae; genus Alistipes. The sequence continues at coordinate 19,179 of JAZNTY010000215.1, forward strand.
TGCGGTTGACCTCTGCAATATCCAACCCAGCCCAATAGAGTTTTATGGCTGAGTATGCCAACTCCTCATCACTAATCTTTGTGCCACCTGTATTTATGCGGTTGAAGAATAGTTCTAAGTACCTCTTGTCATCATCTTTGGGCTCTATATAGTGGGCAATAACTCTATATTTGCGAATATATGAGAGGGTATCGAACAACTCAACACACTTTGCCTGTATCGCCTGCTCGTCAAAATTCCACCCCTTAGCCTTCGCTTGAAAGGCTCTGCAATCTGATATTACACGCTCTATAAACTCCTCTATATCACAGTCGTGATATAAAGCGTTGGTAATAATTGCAAATGGTACAGCCATTTTAGAGCTGTAAGGGATAAAAGTACGAATATCCCACTCTCTCTTTTTTGTGCCTTCAAGACCGGCTTGTCGGATAGCTGCTCGGCGCTGCTCGGTATTTAGTACGCTTTGCTCTTCAATATTGTAGCCCCACGGGTGCGCTTTGGTGGTTAGACGGAACCCATATCGGCGGTTAAGGCTCTGTTTGCTGTCAAAGCCTAAGTCTAACCATAATATCGACTCCGGCGAAGAGTCTGCAAAGAGTGGGGCTCTGTCAAAACCGGTCATTATTGCATTTATACGCTGCTGACCATCAAATAGGTCGTTGCCATGAGAGGTCTTGACCACCATAACTGAACCTATAGGATATTGGCAGAGTATAGAGTCCCATAGTAGTTCTATCTGGTGCGCCTTCCACACCAAACCGCGCTGTATTTGTGGCAATACAAGCTGTGATTTGGTGTTGTGAAGATCGAACTCAGATATCTCCTTAAGGGTGTAAGAGAGTGTCTGCATAGCTGAGATTACTTATTACTTTATGTACTCTTTGTACTCTGCTGTCAACTTGGCTAATGCCATAGCGATAATACCTACATCGTCAACAAGTCCTGCAATAGGAATAAAATCGGGAATAGCATCAATGGGCGAAATCATATATAGCAGAGCTGCTATTGCTATAGCTTTTCCAACCCACGGAGTGTTAGGGTCTTTCATAAAGTTGTAGATGCGCATTACATCGTCCCAGACCTCGGCAAGTTTGCCTTTTTTCATCGAATTGAGGTTCTTGTCAATCTTCTTGATGTCATCATTCGATGCATCACTCTTCATTGTATTGAAGAACTCTTCTTTTGATTTTTGAGTCATAGTTTCAGATATTTTAGTTAATAATTAATTACGCTTTGTTTTTGTTTCTAATGCAAAGATAGATATGAAATAGAGGAAAAATCGTATATTTGTATACTATTTTGGTGTTAAAATTAAAATAGCTGCCATTCCGTAATATGTTACCGAATAGATTGCTATTTTAGAGGATATGAGATATGAAACAGGATAATTTTAGCCATACCGACTATTTGAACAGCATTGTTAATCTTCGATTACTGTGCAATACGCGCGCAGAGTACTCAAAGCTGCTGTGTGTAGATTTAACCAATAACAATTTGGGTAAGCGTTCAGAGGAGGATAATGGCATTTTATGTGGCTATTTGACCAAACGCTATCAAAATTTGGAGAGCTATATGGAGTATTATCAGGCAGTGAGTGGTGCGATGAATACTCTGTCAACGATGTGCCGTAGAGTTACCGAACGGCAGCTTGCCGACTTTATATACTATTGGTATGGCTATGAAGTGGAGGGCATTACGACGAGCTTTGCTAAGGCTTTTGAGGAGCATTGTACTCTTCTAAGTAGCCACGAAAAACCGGAAAAGAGCCTAATCTTCTTTGTGCTGATAACCCTAAAATTATTACCACCATACTCGGCTCGTTCTAAGCGCGGCAATGTGGTTGATATAGAGCACGCGCAACAACAGTTGACCAATTTTGCAAAGAGGATAGTAGAACCACTCTCGGAAGTCGATTATAAAATGCTTCTACAACCCATAGAGCGTAAGTATAGCGGGAAAGTAAACTCTCGCTATGCACTTATTGAGTACGGGGAACAACTACTTGATGCTATAGCTATCAGCTTGAATGTAGATTGTGCCAATAAGTATCGACAACAGCAGGTCGATAACGCTGTTATGCTCGATATTATAGGGCATTTGTGGAGCAAGTATAAGCCGGATAGTGATGATGACTCTGTGGTCAATCTATGGGAGATGATACAGGTAGGTAAAGATTATGAGCTACTATGTTATCGTGTCCATAAAAAGAGCCGCAAAATTGAGTGTATCTACTACAACCTTGAACTTACGGAGGATAGCGAAGGGGTAATCCACTTTTTGATTACTAAGGCTCGTAATTTGTCGCAATGCTACGATGCGCAAAACTACTATTTTGACTCTCCAACTATATATCAAGGTATTCTTGAGGTGGATGATAGAGATAGGGTATATGAGATAAATTTTCGTTATAATATTGGCGAAAATCCCGATACAGCCTATATGCCGCATCGTATTATCTCTACAGCTCTTACGCATGAACAGTTTGGCGAGTTTTATCGAGGCTGGAGCATAGAGTCTGTCATTGAGCGCCCCAAAAACTTGTCACATAACAGAGTAATAACCTCTACACATATATATATCGAGCATTCGGCGGATGATTGTGGTATGGTAAAGAGCTGGATACGCATACCGCACCACAGTTTGGGTATAGATGTCTATCAGTATAATTTAGCCTCACTAACTATTGCTCATGCAAGCCAATATGGACGAGAATTTTTAGAGTTTCCCACATTAAGGATAGCCTTAGATATATCGAATGAGCAGATTTGTCGTCACTTTGGTGTTGAGGTGGTGGAGAGTATCGAAGTGGAGAGCGAGAGAGTTGATAATGAGGACTATAGTGTGTACCTATAGTGCTATTTACTATCTTTTGTGCAGCAACCTGTTCAGGAAGTTGCTGTTTTTTTGGTAATATTATTAAAAAAATGCCTCTAATATTGTAGTGAAACAGTATGACAGGCTTGTATTATAGAATAAAAAGACTTAATTTTGTTGACAACTCTAATCCCTTAAACTATGAAACCGAATAACACCGCAGAGATGATACCTGTATTTCTTAACGATAGAGAACAGGAAATTTTTAATAAAGTTCTGGAGTATTATATCATAGGAAAGAGCGATAATAAAATCTGTTTGTCAGTCATTCAAGATATGAAACTTAAGGCTGAAGAGTATGGTATGATCAGGAGTATGCTCTATATAATCCATAACTCGGATTATAATAGCTGCCGTATGGAGGTTGTTGATAATCTAAATACTGCCGATGCAGAAGCACTGGACGATATTCTTTACTCTTATGCCACAGATTTGTTAATTAATTCCGACTCAGAGAGCGATGACGGTAAATCAGAGGGTGATGCCGAACAGTCGGAAGATACCCTTCCGGACCTTAAAGAGATACTTGGTTCAGATTATAAAGAGCCAGGTGATGACGAGGAGCAGGAGTGGGAAGATGATGATTTTCCCGGTTTCGATCTGGATGATGACGATGAAGACGAAAAGTGTAGCGTACAGCCATCGTCTAATGATAGCGGCTGGCTTGAGGATATAACCGAGATAAGCCTATTTGCTGATAACAATAGAGAACTAGAGTCGTTTGACTACAAATCAGACCCTGTTCGTATCAGCTTGAGAGATTGCTATATGCATGCTAAGATTAGTATGTTTGCAGGATGCGATGATAAGGTTCTTGTGCAGCCAATTCGTATTACGGTTAAAAATGAGTGTAATGGAGGACAGGCAAGTACCTACAGAAATATAAGTAGTGAGAAATCGGAGATTTTTGATATTAATCCGGTGTCGTTATTCCCAGGCAATGACTATCGTTCGGAGCAGATTATATCTGTTACCGTATATGGAGACGATGAGTATGAGCATATAATCAAGCGCCGAAGTTTTACGGTCGTTTATGCCGATACTCCGCTCGATTTGATAAAGATAAATCGCATAGGTATGTTCTATGCTTCGGAGAATGTCTATTCGCCGTTTGATGTAAATTGTGGTCAAAATTATGTCAATTTCCTGCAATCGAACCTCAAGAATGCTTCACTGATTATTCAATATAATGTTCGTGCAGATTGTAAGTTTACAAATGTGCCAATAGTGGCATATCTTTATGACCAGATGGGTCGCCTTTTAGAGCGTGTTGATGCTGATAATAGAGATGATTTTCTGGGCTCTGACCACGCTATGGGCTTCTGCTTTGGTGGCTTCTGTGACAGGCGTTGGAACGCAGGGCGCTACCGCTTTGAGGTGGTGATGTTGGGTCGCACCGTCGCTACAGCCAACTTTGTAGTTGGAAATACAGAGATGGAGGGCGAGATAGATATCAACCAGATGATATCAATGATACGCACCAATGTTAACGGTGGTGGCGAGGTAAAAGATATCAATGCAGCCGAACAACTTGATACTCTTATAGGGCTGAAGAAGGTTAAGGCAAAGATTGCCAGCCTTAGCCGTATGAGTAACTTAGCGGTGTTGCGTGAGCAACAGGGATTGCCTGCAACAAACTCTTTCTTGCACGCTACATTTGTCGGTAGCCCTGGTACCGGAAAAACAACCATAGCCAATATCGTAGGTCAGATATATAAGGGCTATGGACTGCTCAGTAAAGGTCATGTTGTATGTGTGGACCGTAAGTCGCTTATAGGTCGTTATTACGATAGCGAACTTAGGGCTATAGAGCAGGCTGTGGATAATGCTCAGGGTGGAGTACTGTTTGTAGATGAAGCCTATAGTCTCTATGTGGAGGATGATCCAAAGGACCCAGGTCATAAGGTTATAGAGGGTCTGCTTACGGCACTTTCGGATCCAAATCGCAAAGATTGGATGCTGGTGCTTGCCGGATATCCAGATAAAATGGATAATTTCCTCAATGCCAACCCTGGACTGAGGTCGCGTATTCCACATCAATTTGTCTTTGAGGATTATAATGTGGATGAGTTGATGCAGATTGCTGAACTATACTGCCGAGAGCACTTCTATATCATGGATGATGCAGTGCGTACGCATTTGCGCTCTGTTGTAACACGAGATTATGCCTCTCGAAATGAGAAGTTTGGTAATGCCCGATATGTTATCCCATTGCTTGAGAATACGGTAGTTGCCAATATGGCTCAGCGCCTGAGTGGTATTGAGAACCCTACGGCGCGTCAACTTCAGAAGATTGAGGTGGAGGATATACCGAGTATGCGAACCTACTCGGAGAGTCGTGCTATGAGTGCGCTCAATGAGATGATAGGTCTTGAAAATATCAAAACCAGCATTGCCACCCACCTGAACTTTGTCAAGATGACTAATCTGCGTATTCGCAAGGGTATGCACACCACTATGCCGCCTCTGCATATGATATTTACGGGTAATCCTGGCACAGGAAAGACCACTGTGGCGGACTTTATGGGCGAGATTTACGCCTCTATGGGTATCCTCTCTCAAGGCGATGTTATCCGTGTGGAGAAGGCAGACCTTGTAGGCTCGCGTATTGGTGAAACAGAGTCTAAAACTAAAGCGGTGCTCTCTCGTGCTAAGGGTAATATTCTCTTTATAGACGAGGCATACCAGCTTGCTCCGCGTAATGGTGCTGGAGAGGAAGGTCGCCTTGTGGTTGATACATTGCTTACGGCGCTATCGAATGATAATTTAGATACCATTGTCATCCTTGCCGGCTATCCGGAGGATATGCAGGCAATGCTCAATATGAATGAGGGATTGCGTTCACGCTTCCCTTATACCTTCCATTTTGAGGACTATTCGGTAGATGAATTGGTTAATATTGCCATACGCAAGGCTGCTGCCGATGAGTTTGTCTTTAGTAAGGCGGCACTTGTTAAGTTGCGTGCACTTATCAAGAGTGAGGTTATGCGCAAAAAGTCCACCTTCGGAAATGCACGCTTTGTTACCAGACTCATATCCACACGCATATTGCCAAATATGGCTACCCGCCTAAATAATATGAAGGAGGAGCCGACTCGTCGTCAGCTGCGTAATATTGTTGCTGAAGATATACCTATCTCGGATGCTGAGGCAAAGCGTATTGAGACCGGAGGTTTTGATGAGCAGGCTATAGACCAGGCATTGGTTCGTTTGGATGCGTTGGTGGGTATAGAGAAGGTTAAGAAGGCGGTTCACAACTTTGTTACTGTTGCGCGCTATCGTAATGCTCAGGGAGAACGATTTGTTGGTAAGGGTCTGTTGAAGTGGAACTTCGTTGGCAATACCGGTACTGGAAAGAGTACTGTCGCTGAAATTCTTGCCGATATTTTGAGAGCTATGAATGTGCTGGATAAGGGTAATATTGTCGAAGTTCGAGGAGAGCAGATATACCACAGCTATCCAAGCGAGTGCGATGCTGTGTTGCGCGATGCTATGGAGCGCTCTCGTTATGGTATGCTCTTTATAGATGGCGATGCTCCGGAGTTCCGTACAGAGGGCTTCCGTATGACCAATGAGCAGTTGCGTATCAGACTCTCATCTCTTACTGCGGAGACCGGTGGTCCAGGCGCTTTGGTTATTGCAGAGTGTAGCTCGCCACGCCAAACTATGGCAGGCTCGTTAGCTCATAATGGAGTCTACGACTTTGACCATATCTTTGTCTTTGATGACTATACCTCATCGGAACTATTTGATATCGTATGTCACTGTTTGGCAAAGCATAAGGTTCGTTTTTCGTCAGATGCTGAGGCTAAGATGCGTGCATATATTGACGACTTGTGTAGTAACCGCGACCTGTCGTTTGCTAATGCGCGTACTATGAAACTACTCTCGCGTACGATATACGATAAGATGATTTTGCGCCAAAGTAAGTGCTCGTCGCGCCCAGCTAATGTGGTGCAGCTTGAGGATGTAGAGAGCTATGTATGGCACAAACCATACTCAACCATAGGTTATTAGAGTTCTATCTCCAGAAGTGCTGCTATAGCTACTCCATAGTTGGTTATAGGCTTGCCTTGCGCTTTGGCTTTGGCTATGCGGTTTAGAACATACCTACGGTTGAACATACAGGCTCCGCAGTGTATAATCAGGTCATACGGGGTCAAATCATCAGGAAAATCCTCCCCTCCGACAACATCGATAATAACTCCCTCTCCAAGTCTTTTAGTAATGAGGCGAGGGAGTTTTACACGCCCTATATCTTCATTCTGTGGTGTGTGACTACACGCCTCGGCTATGAGTATGCGCGCTGTTGAGGGTAGGGTAAGAAGAGTTTTAGCACCCTCTCTAAAGAGCTCTATATCTCCCTTGTAGCGGGCAAAAAGTATAGAGAAAGAGGTTAATAAAACCCCCTCTGGCTGTAACGATTTTACAATGGCAAAGGCTGAAGAGTCGGTAATAATGGCTTTTGGAGGTGCGGCAAGAACCGATAGTGTGGTTGCCATAGTATCGGGAGTACAACATACCGCACTACAGCCACGGTCCAAGAGTTCACGGATAACCTCTACTTGTGGCTTTATCAGCCTGCCTTTAGGTGCAGAACCATCTTGAGGCATAACTAATAGAACGGTATCTCCACTCTGGCATATGCCGTCTGTAATCAGTCTCTCCTCTTCTACTACTGCTGCCGCTAAAGCTTGACGCAGAGCCTCTAAACCCTCGCCGGTGGTGCTGCTAACAGCTATAGCACTTATGCCATCAATGTTGTAAGAACTGATATCGGGACAGAGGTCGCACTTTGGTACAACATAGATAATAGGTATCTCTAAAGCCGATATTTGGGCTGCAAATTGAGCCTCTATAGGTAGTAGAACGATGGCTATGTCGGTTTTGCTCAGAACTTTACTGGTTTGCTGCGCTCTTTGCTCGGCTAAAGGGGTGTTGTCGTCGCAGCCCGGAGTGTCTATAAGTACTGCCGCACCTACGCCCGGAAGTTCTACAGCCTTAGATATGGGGTCTGTGGTTGTGCCGGCGATAGGGGATACTATAGCAGCCTGCTCGCCCGTAAGGGCATTTATAAGTGACGACTTGCCACTATTGCATCGCCCAAATATGGCGATATGCACTCTGGATGATTTTGAAATTCCCATATTAAAAACGAAAATCGCGTTTGCCATCACAAATTTCAGCCAATCGCTGCTCAGTAATGGCTCTAACCTTCGGGGCTGGAATTTTTTGTAACTCTCTATCTATTAACTCTTTTGCAGCCTCTATGGTCGCTTGTGAGCCATAGTCGCATAGATACTCTTGTAGTGTCATTAGTGCATTTGGTGCGCAGCAGTTGCCTATAGAGCCACTCTTTGCTAAACTCATAAACCTATCGCCTGTTCGCCCTTCTCGGTAGCAGGCTGTGCAGAAGCTTGGCAGATAACCTAAGTTTAGAAGCCAGCCGACAACTTGGTCCAATGTTCGGTTGTCTGAGATATCAAACTGCTCCGAGCCGCAGCTATCTTCTTCGTTGGAGTATCCTCCTACGGTAGTCTTAGAGCCGCCACTAATTTGCGAAATACCGATGTCAAGAAGTTCGGCGCGACACTCTTTGCTCTCTCTGGTCGATATTATTAAGCCTGTATATGGCACTGCAATGCGCAATATGGCAACAATGCGCTTAAAACGGTCATCAGAAACAGCATCGGGAAACATTGAGGTGTCTATATCCTCGGCTGGTCGTATTCGTGGGACGCTTATCGTGTGCGGACCTACACCGAAACGAGCCTCTAAGTGCTCTGCATGCATCATTAAACCCACAAGATCGTACCTACAGTCACTTAAGCCAAAGAGGACTCCAATACCTACATCGTCAATGCCTGCCTCCATTGCGCGGTCCATAGCCTCGGTATGATAAGCCCAATCGCTCTTTGGACCTGTTGGGTGTAATCTATTGTATGCCTGACGATTGTAGGTCTCCTCAAAGAGAATGTATGTGCCTATGCCGGCATCCTTTAGTCGGCGATAGTTTTCGACAGTAGTGGCGGCAATATTAACATTTACACGGCGAATAGCTCCATTGCGGTGATTTGTAGAGTATATGGTCTTTATGGAGTCCAAAATATACTCTATCGGCGCCAGCGTTGGATGTTCTCCAGCCTCTATAGCTAAACGCTTGTGCCCCATATCTTGTAGTGCAATAACCTCAGCTGCAATCTGCTCCTGCGTTAATTTACGGCGTGGAATATGTCGGTTTGTAGCGTGGTAAGGGCAGTATGTGCAGCCATTTATGCAGTGGTTGGAGAGGTATAGCGGTGCAAACATTACAATGCGGTTACCATATATCTGCTGCTTAATCTGCATAGCTAAGGCAAATATACGCTCAATAACCTGCTTATCCTCGCACGCAAAGAGTAGTGCAGCCTGTCGGTGGGTTAAGCCTCGACCCTGAGCTGCTATATCAAGCACATTGGCTATCGTCTCCTTGTCTTCCTTATGTTGCGAGGCGTACTCTATGGAGTCAAGGATTTCTTGATGTGATATAAACTGCTCAGCTATAGCTGATTGTGGATTATAGTTGCTCATAGTAGTCTGCTTTTGCGTAGTCTATTTCATATCCAAATAGCGCTAATTGCGCCTCTAAGGTTTTTAACCCTTCGATAGCTTCTGTGCCTGTAGCTGCTTTGCCGGCATAAATTTCATATTGGTGCCTTGTGGCAAGTGGAGAGAGATTGGGCATAATAACATTTGCCCCAGCTTCAATAGCTCTCTTGTGTCCATCCGAACAGAGCGTTGCAATAGCTGTAGTTGCCGGAATAAACGCATTGGGCAGCAGTAGGCGTGCTATGGCTATACAGTTGAGGGTTTTGTTTATATCTCCGGCGGGGTATAGCGCCAAAGGAGTCTGTGGATGCGGTATAAAGGGACCTATGCCAACCATCTGTGGGTGTAGTGAGGCAAGAAAAATCAGGTCGTTTGCCAAATCTTCACTTCGTTGATTGCCAACGCCCACCATCATTCCTGCACCAACTTGATAACCATAGTCCTTTAATGCCTGTAGTGCCGCCATACGGTTGTCAAAACTCATCGGCGATGGATGTAGTGCCTTGTATAGGGTTCTGTCAGCCGCCTCATGTCGTAGCAGATAACGCGAAGCACCTGCTATGCGTAGGGCGTGATATGACTTATTATTCCTCTCTCCTAAAGAGAGAGTTATGGCAGCCTCCGGAAAGCGCTGTTTAATTTGCTCCACTAAGGGTACTAAACGCTCGTCACTCCAATAGTTATCTTCGCCACCTTGTAGAACAAAGGTCCTTACTCCTACGCTATATCCTTGTTGACAGCACTCTAAGATTTGCTCTGCTGTAAGACGGTAGCGTGTGGCGGAGATATTGTCGCGCCTTAGCCCGCAGTAGATGCAGTTGTTGCGGCAGTGACTTGAAATCTCTATTAACCCCCTGATATAAATGTGACGCCCGAACCGCTCTGTGGCAGCTCGGACAGCGCAATCTCTAAGTTGTTGAGCCTCCTTGCCTGTCGAGTTGATAAGCGCCACAAGCTGTTCAATGCTCGGTAGTGAGTTGTTATCAATAGGGCTAAGAGTGCTGCTCATTATCGTTTTGCTAACTCGTTGGCAAAGGTCTTTTTGCCTGTATCATACGGAGCGTGAGCGCTCGGACCAGATATACAACCACCCTCGCACGCCATAACCTCTATAAACTGAGCTGGCGCCTTGCAGGTCTTGGCGTATGCCTTCAGTAACGCTACATTCTTCTTTGTAAGGTTGGCAATCTGTAGGGTGGTAAAGTTGAAACCCTCGCCAATATGCTCCTTTACAGCAGCCGTTACACCACCGCTCTGTGCAAAGCCGTGAGCTGCGCGAATGGAACAATTTTCTATGTTATAGCTCTGCTGGCGCTCAATATCTATCTCCATACCTGAGAAGATAGCATCTAACTCTTCAAATGTCAAAACATAATCTACCAAACCATACTTGCGAGCCTCCTTGCGCTTTGCAATACACGGACCGATAAATACCAACTTAGCATCAGGATACTGCTCTTTAGCAATTTGGGCGGTATAATACATCGGTGAGCGGGTATCGGAGATATACTTCTTCAAATACGGAATATGCTTCTCTGCAACCTCAATATATGCTGGACAGCAGGAAGTAGTCATAAATGGCTGACCCTCTTCAATCTTCTCGGCAAGCTCGGCAGCCTCCTTCTCGGTGGTAATCATCGCGCCCTGCGCCACTTCAACAATATGGCTGAAACCTATTGACTTTATGGCTCCGTAAACCAACTCTGTAGATGCGTTATACTGAGCTAAAAGTGCCGGAGCAACCATAGCTACCACCTTCTCTCCACGGCGAATGGATTGTAGGATGTCAAAGACTTGCGAAATCTCAAATATAGCACCAAAAGGGCAGCTGTTGACGCACTTGCCACAATATATACACTTGCTTTCGTCAATATGTTCAACGCCATTCTCATCCTTTGTAATAGCGCCTACAGGACACGCCTCCTCACAAGGTACAGGGATGTGAACAATGGCGTGATATGGACAGTTGTCGTAACACTTGCCACAACTGATACACATTGAACGGTGTATGCGACCCTGACTTGTCTCCGGATCAAACTCTATAGCGCCCTTTGGACAAGATGCTGCACAAGAACGCGCTACACAGCCACGACAGAGGTTTGTAATCTGATAATTAGTTCTTACACAAGATGAACACGCCTCATCGACTACGCACATAATATTCTCCTTGAGAGCCTTGCGATCTAATGCCGCAGCTGCGTATACAGAGAGTGGTGTAAGTTCATCCTGCTCGTCATCCATATCAAAACCAAGTAGCGGCAAGGACTTGTATTTGTTTACTGCCCTGTCCTTGTATATACAGCAGCGACCTACAGGTTGGGCGTTGCGCGGAGAAAGTTCTAAAGGTAGGCGGTCTATGCGCTCTACCAATTCGCCTTTATTCCACATCTCAATAAGTCGGGTCAGCAGTGTCTGACGCACAATCATCACATTGTTCCTAATAGCCATAATATCGTCTGGGTTTATAACGCAAAGGTAGTAATTTTTCGCTATATGTGCAATATATATTCTACATAGGTGCTATCACACAAAAAAAACTGCACCCCGAAGAGTGCAGCTTTTTGTATGTAATAGTTAACAATTAATTCTCAACTGTTACGACAGTTCCGTTTGCAGCACCATAGAGAGCGTTGCTCTCAACACCGTTGATTTTGAAACCTGTTACTTCACAACCTTTAATCAAAGAGGTTGAAGCGCCGTCAATGTTGAACATACCTGTAAGAGCACCTGCACCAAAATCATTGCCCCATGCAGCACCCCAAATAACATTACAATTTGTAACCTTGCAATTTGTGAAGTTACGAGCGCCGGCTGCCTCATTTACAGCACCAATGAGAATACCTACACCACCACCGCACTCAACTGTCACATTCTCAGCAGTGCAGTTTGAAACGCTACCAGAGTTATATAGACCTGCAAGACCTCCACAAGCCCAGTAACTTGATGTAAGTGTGCAGTTCTTAATGTGGCAGTTCTCAATATTACCATAAGGCTTACCTGCAAGGATAGCGATACGACCGCCACCGCTGATATTGGCATCCTCAATAGTTACATTCTTGATTGTACCAACCCAGTTGCGAATAAAACCATAGTCGTCGCCTGCACCCTGCTTAACAAAATTCTTGATTGTGTGACCCTGACCATCAAAAGTGTTGTTGTTCTCTGAGTTAAATGCGTTAAGACCAGCGAAATCAACGCCTGCAAGGTCTATATCTGCCTCAAGCTTAATAGTCTCGCCTGCGTTAATGTGAACCTCAGACATAGCAACTAAAGCCTCTACTGTAGCTACGCTGTAAGTCTTTGTTGCCGCATCGTATGTATAAGGAGTCTTGCAGCCAGCAAGAAGTTTTCCATCAAAACGAACTACGCAGGTAGACTGATCGTAGTCAAAGCGAACAAGAGCCTTGATATCGCTACCATCGGTGTAAACGCAGTTGTTGAAGTCTGCTACAACGCCGTTAGTTGCGCAATCGCAGTGCATAAGTGGGTTAAACTCACAGTTGTTGAACTCCAATACGCTGAACATATTTACAACATTATAACGGCTATTCTCAGGGAACTTACAATCGTTAAAAGTAACTTTAGTAAGCTCTCCGCCAAGTGCGGTAAAGCCGTAGATAGTACACTTGTTGAATACAACATCGTTAGCGCCACCATCAAAGTGAACACCACGAACACAAGTGCTATCACCGAAGATACACTCCTCAAATACAACTGTCTCACCAGCATAAGCCCAGCGAACAGCCTCAGTATCGTTGAAGAAGCACTTCTTGAAGGTACCGTTGATTGTCTGGTCTACAGCGATATTGCCTTTGTGGTTCTTAAACTCGCCACCAATAAGTGTAGAGCCGTTGATGTTGAGCTTAGATTGACCCTTGAAAACAACACCATCCTCACAAGTTACAGTAACATTCTTAGCCCAAGATGCAGAGATGCCAACAGAGTCGTCCTTGCTGTATGTGCCAGCCTTAACGAGAATATTTGCACCCTCAACTTTAACTGCTGCCTCAAGAGAAGCGTAAGTATCTGCAATCAAAGTGTTGTTCTCAGTAGTGAAGTTGAAAGTGGTAACATCAGTGTCGGACTCGTAAACATGAAGACCCTGGTCGCCTGCAGGTGTGTTAAATCGGCTGTCCTTGATAGAGATAGTTGTATCTGCGTTTACATTGCCAATAACAACACCAGGCTTCTTTGTGAGAGTGAAGTCGCAGTCATCTACAGTAATAGTAGCAACCTCAGAACCATAAGCCTCGTGGGTCTTAAGACCTCTCCAACCCTCAAATACACACTTGTTGAATGATGCAACACCATTGCTTACCCAAGCCGCATACTGGTTATCGTGGTTAGAGTTGAAGTAGCAGCCGTTGAATGAAACATTCTCGCCCTCGAACATTGCTGCGTTTACGAAAGTACAGTTCTCAAATGCAAGTTTACCTGCAAACTCAAGGTAGCCGTACTCCCAACTGTCTTCAGCATAAGATACAGACTCGTCAACAATCTTTACATTGCGGAAGGTGATAGTACCACCATTTGCAGCGCGTACCGAACCTACACCTTTGCCGATGAAGGTGATTACAGGCTGAACATCAGCGCGAGAAACAACACCGCCCTCAATGGTTAACTTCTGAAGAGCTGAACCCTCAGGAATAAGCGGAGTAGAGCCGATTTGATGTCCGGTAGTCCAAGTTACATCGCTCTGAAGAACGATAGTAGCCTCTTTCTGGTCTAATAGTGGCTCAATAAGTGCCTCAAGGGTGCCATCCTTAGGATACTCAACAAATGAGTTGTGGTCACCTGTGAAGATAGGGTCGATGAGGATAGTAAATAAAGATGGAGCAGAGATAAGCTGACCGAGAATGTTTGTACGGTAGTTACGCTGTACTGGGACAAAGCTGTATTTGCGAACAAACTCAGTACCCTCGTCGCCGAAGAATGAGAACTCAACATCGACAGTCTCCTTAGTCTTGTCAAGGAGCAGATAGTTCATAGAGATGCTCTTGAACACCTCGTCCTTGCCGTCAACTTTGACAGTAATAGTCTCGCCGTCGATAACATTAGCCTTAGTAAACTCAACCTCTACAAGGTTAGAAGCCTTACCGTCAACTAAACTCAGAGTGTTGTAAGCCTTAGTCTTAAGTTTTGAAGATACGATGCTGTTGCTTGTAGCAGCCATAGCTTCCAAATCAGCCTTGTTCTGACCAGCATTGAGCTGAGCGAAAGGACGCTTCAAAGTAAAGGTCTTGCTTGGACCGGCAACGAAACCGTTCTCGATGTGGAAGAATGCATCGCGGCTCTCGTCATTAGCATCCTTGCCGTAGTTTACGGTAATCTTACGGTTTGGCATATCAACGACATATGCCGAAGTGTTTGTTGCATCGTAAGCCCAGAAAACTAAGTCGTAAGTCTTGCCGGTAAAGAGGGTAACCTCAATCTCAGCCTTACCTGTCGTCTGGTCAAACTCTACATCGCCGCTGATAGGCAAATACTTGCCACCAGCATTTACATCATAGATACCGAACTTCACATTGGTAATCTGCTTAGCAGTACCAGCTGTGGTAGCACGAGTACCCAAATCCTCAAGAGCTACAGAGAGAGTCGTTGTAACCTCTTCGTTACCAACAACCTCCTGCACCTGGCTCTGAGAACAAGCTACTGCGCCGAACAATACGGCTACAGCCATCACAAAACGAAAAAATTTCATAGTGCTGTTTGTTAAAAGTTAATTGAATAATTATATAAATTTTGAATTTTGTCTAAAGAAGCCCACAATCCATCGCAAAGGTAGTAAAAATTATTCTGCAAAACAAACTTTTCACAAAAAAAAGCTATTAAATGTATCTATTTAATAGCCTTCATTTATCTGTTTTTTAGGTATTATTTGAGGTAGTCCTCAAAATAGTCGGTCACTTTTTGCATCAGATGTACCCTATCTTTGCCTCGAACATTGTGCTTAGCGCGCGGATAAGGGAAGTAGTCTACAGGTACGCGAGCCTTGATACATTCGTCAATAAAGTTGAGAGAGTGTTGCCATACTACAACATCGTCAACGGCTCCCTGACAGATAAGAAGCTTGCCCTTCAAATCCTTTGCGCGAGAAAGTAGAGATGTCTGCGCAAAACCTTCAGCATTAGTGGTTTGAGTCTCCATATATCGCTCGCCATACATAACTTCATACCATTTCCAATCGATGACCGGACCGCCGGCAACGCCAACCTTAAAGGTTTCGGGGTAGTGGGTCATAAGTGAGATGGTCATAAAGCCTCCATATGACCATCCATGTACGCCTATGCGCTCGCTGTCAACCCAGGGGTGGCTTTTAAGCCATTTGATGCCCTCCATCTGGTCCTCCATCTCGCATACACCACAACGGCGGTGTATCTCCTGTTCAAATTTCAGACCACGATTGTCTGTGCCGCGGTTATCCATAACAAATACCACATAGCCACGCTGCGCCATATACATCTCCCAGCGGCGAAGCTGCGCTTGGAAGGAGTTGGTAACCATCTGCGAGTGTGGACCTCCATAGACATAAACGATGGTTGGATATCGCTTTGTGGGGTCAAAATCTAAAGGCTTGATAAGTCGGTAATAGTTGTCGTACTTGCCATCAGCACTACGAATGGAGCCTAACTCAATAGGGCAGTAGTTATAGTCAGCGCTGGGGTCGGCTGCGCGGAAGAGTTCGCGGTAGATTTTACCATCTGTGCTGCCCACAGCAACTACGCGAGGAATGGTAAGCGAGGAGTAGTTGTCGGCGAAGTATTTACCGTCATCAGATAGTGAACAGCTATGCCAGCCCTCGCCACGAGTGAGTTGGCGACTCTTACCACTGCGTAAATCGAGCGCAAAGAGGTGACGCTCAATAGGCGAAACCTCGGCGGAATAATAGTAGATGCAGTTCTTGCCTTGTCCTACATACTCAACATCGGCATCAACTGCTGTAATGCGCTTTATACTACCCTGATTATCACAGAGATATAGATTTTGAAAATCGTCGCGATTTGAGGTTGTGTAGATAAACTGTTCTGGATTGCTATTAAGGAAATAGAGAGGGAAGTGAGGCTCCACATACTTGTCGTTATGCTCACTAAGCAGGGTCTTGATAAATTTACCCGTGGTAGCGCAGTAACTATTTAGGTTAACATTTTTTTGGCTACGGTCCACTACTTGAAGATAGATAACTTTGCTATCAGGCGACCAAGTGAGGTTTGTTAGATATCGTTCATCATCAAAATCGGTAATGTTCAGGTAGGTAACGCTCTGGTTGCCACGATTATATACACCAACAGACACGCGTTCAGAAGCCATGCCGTTCATAGGGTATTTAATCTGCTGAAGGGAGCCGGTTCGTGTGGTAATGTCGAGCAACGGGAATGTGGTTACTGCGCTCTCATCTTTTTGATAAAAGGCGAGTTGTTGTCCATCCGGCGAGGGAAACAGACCTCCTGAGATACCGAACTCGTTACGGGAAACAGAGCTGCCCGCAACAATATTTTTATCTTCAAAATTGGTAACTTGTAGCTCACTGCCGTCGGCATCTATCCAAACGATATTATTTTCGACAGTTTTGGCTATCGCTCTCTTAGATGGCGATAGGGTAGCTCTCTGCTCCTTGCCGCTGCGGATATTTACAGCAACAAGTATAGTGTCTTGACGATAACAGAGGTAACTATCTGGGTAGGCACTATCCCAACCAACTCTATAGTTTTGGGGTACGAGTTTGCGCGAAAGAATAGCCTCCTCCATAGTCAACAATCGGCGTGATTGGGCAGATGCACATAGAGTTAAAAGTGAGGCAAAAAGCAGTGTTATGTATCTCATTTAGAATAGGTATTTTTCAGTTTTTACTCGCTTGATATATCTGTGAATATCCTCCCACGCCTCGTCGGAGAGTGTGGTGCCGACTACCTCGATAACCTTGCCGGCTGTAACAGCTCCAATAGTGCCACATTGACGCAGGTCGAGTCCCTCAGTTAGTCCGTAGAGAAAACCTGCAGCGTAAAAGTCTCCTGCACCGGTGGTGTCAACCCTTTTTGCAGCAGCCATAATGCCTACCTGAATAACCTTCTCGCCCTGCTTTATAAGCGCACCCTTCATACCAATCTTTACAACCGCAAGTTCGCACATTTGTGAAATATATTGTAGTGCGTTAACAGGCTCTTGCTCTCCGGAGAAAGACCTCGCTTCATCTTCGTTGGCAAAGACAATAGCGACATAGCTATCTACTATGCGGCGCAGAAAGTCGAGATTTTCATCAACAACATTGAAGCTGGCAAGGTCTATGGCAACCTTGAGTCCGCACTCTTTGGCGGTACTTACTACCGACTCTATCAGGGTGTGGTCTTGAACCAAATAACCCTCGATATATAGACAGTCGTAGCCTTCAAATATTGATGGTTTAATCTCCTCGGCGTTCATCTCTAATGCAGCACCAAGGTGTGTGAGCATAGTTCTCTCTCCATCTGGCGAGATTAGTGATACGCACTTGCCGGAGCGGTTGTTTCCTCGGAAGATAGTTGGCGCTATGCCTAAATTGTCTAAAGCCTGCTCGAAGAAGTCGCCCGTAGTTTCGCGACCGACTTTGCCAATAAAGCCTACTTGTGCCCCTAATCGCGCCATAGCGCGAATGGTGTTGTCTGCTGAACCGCCTAATGATAGGGAGTAGGGACGACCTGCTACAGCTTTGGATACTTCAGACTGTAAGCGGCTGTCGACAAGCGACATAGAACCGCGTGCAATGCCGTAACGCTCAAGAACCTCATCGCTCTTGAGGTTGACAAGCATATCTGTAAGGGCATTTCCGATGCCGATAACTCTTTTCATAAGTTTGGGTTGTGATTTTTGAGTTATATTGATAAGATTTTTACTAACTCTATATTACTCTGTTTTACACTCTTAGACTTATTTAGCGCTTGACAGAACGGGGTATAGGCAATCTCGCCGTTTTTTATGCCTACCATTACATTGCGCTGTCCCTCCTTTAGTGCTTCCACAGCAGCGCCACCTAACCTTGAGGCTAATATGCGGTCGGCGGCTGTCGGGGAACCTCCGCGCTGAATATGACCGAGAATGGTTACTCTGGCGTCATATTGTGGATACTCCTCCTCTACGCGCTTGGCTAAACCAAAGGCACCACCTGTGGCTGGGTCCTCGGCAACAAGTACTATGGCAGAGTTCTTACTCTTGCGAAAACCGTTGTCTATAAGCATCTTAAGCTGGTCGTCGCCCGTTTGAGCCTCAGGAATTATGGCAGCCTCAGCGCCCGATGCGATGGCGCCATTGAGAGCAAGATAACCTGCGTGACGACCCATAACCTCGACAAAGAAGAGTCTCTCGTGTGAAGTTGCTGTGTCGCGTAACTTATCTACAGCCTCCACAATGGTGTTGAGTGCCGTATCATAGCCGATGGTCATATCTGTGCCGGAGAGGTCGTTGTCTATTGTTCCTGGTAGTGCAACGATAGGTATATCAAACTGCTCAGCAAAGACTTGAGCTCCTGTAATAGTACCATCGCCGCCGATAACAACTAAGGCGTCAATACCAGCCTTTTTCATATTGTTGTAGGCTAAAATGCGCCCCTCTTCCGACTTAAACTCCTCGCAGCGGGCGGTCTTTAGTATTGTGCCACCACGCTGGATGATGTTACTGACACTATTGGAGTGAAATTCCTCTATCTCGCCTGTTATAAGACCTTTATAACCGCGTTTTATACCCATTACACTCCAACCGTTATATATAGCAGCGCGCGTTACCGCACGAATTGCTGCATTCATACCAGGCGCATCTCCGCCTGAAGTAAGTATGCCTATACACCTAATAGTTCCCATTTTTTTCTAAAAATTATTGCACCCCAAAATTACAAAAAAAAATGGAAACACAAACCCTGTGCCCATTTTAAGTATTATAAGGGGCGAAATTGGAAGATTAAATAATTATCCGTATATTTGTGAAATAGAAGATGATATCTTCCAATAGTAGAGAAAACCTAACATTAAACCTA
>JAZNTY010000216.1:0-10870 GCA_045592005.1 Alistipes sp.
TTGCGTAGCCCGAAAAAGCGGAGTTTACTCGGCGTAAATGAGCATTTTGAGGGCAAGCGTAACGCAGAAATCACCTTGTTAGACAGCTTCATATGTTGTTATATAACACACTCTTTAGTCGCGTGGATATGCTGCTATAAATATATCTCTTTGGCGGAGTTCATCCTGCACACGATGTAGTTCAGCGAGGGATATATTGCCCACAACATACTTATAGTTGTCGGAGATATAGCTTTCGCTAATATCTTTGAAGTGCAGCATAGTCAAATCTGCGGCATCACTATAGCGATAGTAGACGCGGAAAGTATGGTCGGTAGTATAAGTTGGCAGTTGTGAGTCGTTGCGCTTCTTATACTCATACTTATAGTTATATAGGCAAGCGGTAATATCACTCAACACTGCCGAACCTGTTGGGTAGCCGCCGGCACCGCGACCGAACATAAACTGTTTATCGTAGAACAGACCTTTGCTAACCACTCCATTGAACTCATCCTCAACGCTATAGATATACTTATTGCGAGAGATAAGCTGTGGCATAACACTCATAATCAGTCGGTTATCAGCAAGTTTTTCAACATGAGCAACGAGCTTAAAGCGGCGCTCTTTCTCGGTTGCAAAGCGTATATCATCATCGTTCATATTAGAGATACCGTAAGTAAAGATGTGTTCAGGTGCCACATATAAACCAAAGGCGTGAACGGTAATAATAATGAGTTTGAATAGTGAGTCCCAGCCATCGATATCCAACGATGGATTACTCTCAGCAAAGCCCAAATCCTGCGCCAGCTTAAGTGCATCTGGGTAGGACATCTTCTCATTAAAAATCTTACTGAGGATGAAGTTTGACGAGCCATTCAAGATACCCTTCACAGAGGTTAGCAGGTCATTGTCGTAGTACTCCTCAAGGTTACGAATAACCGGTATTGAACCGCAAGCCGAAGCATCATAGAGAAGAGCGGTATTATACTGCTGCTGGAGCTCCATAAGTTCCTCGATATGATATGCGAGCATCTTTTTATTACCCGAAACAACCGGCAGGCGTTTCATAAGGGCTCTTTTAACGATTGTATAGGCTGCCTCGGCATCATCTATAAGCTCGACAATGAAGTTTACCTCAGGGTCCGAGAAGATATCATCCGGATTATCGGTAAATTGAGCTTCAACGGAGCGTGGCTTATTCAAATCTCTCACACAGATGCGGCGTATCTCGACATTGCCTGCTCCAATACGCTCCAACACATCATACAGACCCTTACCCACAGTACCAAAGCCAAAGAGTCCGATTTGTAATTTTTTACTGTTCATCGTTTATAAAGTCTAAAATTATCTCATTCAAAAGTTTATGTTCCACCAAAAAGCCGTCGTGTCCAAAGGCTGAGTCGATAACACGATAGGTCACATTTGGGATATTTTGAACTAAAATATCGTGGTCTGAGGGTGGAAAAAGTATATCGGAGGATATAGATACCACAAGGCTCTGAGCCTGGATACACTTAAGCACATCCTCAATTTTACCACGCTCACGACCAAGATTATGTGAGTCTACAGCCTGCGAAAGACGATAGTATGAGTAGGCATTAAATCTACGGCGCAGTTTTTCGCCTTGATAGCGTTGATAGCTGAGCACTCGGCGGTCAAAAGAGGCATTATCAGGTTCTGTATCCTGCTGAGAGATATTATAAGCCCAGCCACCACGATAGCTCAGTAGGGCAATACTTCGAGCCACAGCCATACCCGTAAGTCCGGCATCATCACTTCGTCGACCGAAGGTCGGGTCACACTCTATAGCCATACGCTGCGACTCATTAAATGCTGAAGCCCACGGTTTAGTATAAGGGGTAGTGGCGATAAAAGCCGCCTTCTGCGCAAAATCTGGCTGCATAACAGCCCACTCAAGGCACTGAAAGCCTCCTATAGAACTACCTATCAGCAACTTTACACGCTCAATACCCAAATAGGCAGCAAGCAACTGATGGACTCGCACCATATCTCGGACAGTGATAAGCGGAAAATCTCCATACCACTTCTCTCCCGTAGCCGGATTGATACTCAGCGGTCCGGTAGTGCCATAATGAGAGCCGAGGAAGTTAGCACAGACTGTAAAGTACTTTGCAGGGTCAAGAAAACATCCCTGTTCAACGGTATGCAACCACCAATCAGCGACATCTGAGTTAGCCGTAAGCGCATGGCACACCCATATAACATTGCTCTTATCTGCATCGAGCGTACCGAATGTATCGTATGCAATATCGAGCGAAGGGAAGGTGTAGCCCCCCTCGGTAGTAAACGGCTGATTATGGTGGTAAACCTTACTCATCTATATTTTCAAAAGCCTGTTCAAAGTCATCAATAATGTCCTCTACATTCTCCAAGCCAAGTGATATACGCAAGAGTGTAGGTGTCACACCGGCAACTGCAAGGTCCTGCTCTGAAAGTTGTTTATGAGTTGTAGAAGCGGGGTGGGTAACTACGCTGATGCTATCACCAATCATTGTCATATTTGCCATAAGTTGCAAAGACTCAACAAACTTAACGGTGCTCTCCAAAGTGCCTTTAAGTTCTATATTCATAACAGCCGAGGCTCCAAAGCGGTAGTACTTCTGTGCATTGCGATAACCCGGATGGTCCGCAAAGCCAACATAGCTTACACGAGCAACCTTTGGGTGCTCCAAGCAGTACTCAGCAAGTGTACGGCAGCTCTCCACCTGATGAGCCACGCGTAGAGAGAGAGTCTCCAGACCCAACAACATAAGGTAAGAGTCGAATGGAGAAGGAGAACAACCGAAGTCCCTCAAGCCATCAACGCGGCACTTAACAATAAATGCCTGATTACCAAAAGTCTCGTATATATTAAGACCATGATAGCCCTCTGAAGGTCCATCTATTTGCGGAAATTTACCATTGCCCCAATTATAATTACCACCATCGACAATAATGCCTCCCATAGCTGTTCCATGACCGTTTATCCACTTTGTAGCCGAGTCAACAACAATATTAGCACCCCAATCGAATGGATTACAGAGATATCCTGCTGCACCAAAGGTGTTATCTACCACAAATGGGACTTCATAGTCAGTAGCAAGGCGACCCAAACGCTCCAAATCTGGAACATTATAAGTTGGGTTACCCATACTCTCAACATATATCATACGGGTATGCTCATCTATCAACTCCTCAAAGTCCTCAGGATGCTCTGAAGCGGCAATACGAACCTCGATACCCAACTTACGAAGTGACACACGGAATTGGTTATAGGTGCCACCATAGAGGAATGGAGCAGCGACAATATTATCGCCCGCCTGAGCAAGCGCCGTTACGGTAATAAATATTGCCGCCATACCAGATGATACGGCGAGAGCTCCAACGGCATTATAGAGCGAAGCTATACGCTGCTCATAAGTAGCTGTGGTGGGGTTATGCAGGCGAGTGTATATATTTCCAGGCTCGCTGAGCTCAAAGAGGTTGGCGGCATAGTCGCAACTCTTAAAGTGATATGCAGCTGTAGGGTATATAGCCACACCGCGAGAGCCTGTATCATCGACATTATAGCCTCCGTGTATTTGTCGAGTCTCAAAACGAAGATTTTTCTTATCCAACATAATAACTATTGTTTGAATTATCCTAACACCCTAATCTTTTACTGACTCTACCCACTCGATAGTCTCAACAGAGAGGGTATCGGTACGATCCTTCCACTGACCGGTAGTCATAAGTCGCTGTTTACGCAGATTAAGCGCCATATCTATAGGAAAGCGTGGACGAGGTAGTGTTTGACGGTCCTCGCGCTCACTAAGGCGGATGGTGCGTGTAAAGACGCTATCTCTATTTGGACGGCGAGAGCCCTCCCAGCTAAAGCCCTTAAGTTTTGTTGCTCTATCCTCAGGAATTTTATCGATAGGATAGAAGAAGTAGGTTGGATTGGTACGGTAGGTTATACCCTTAAGTTGGCGATTTTCAAGGTAAGCGGTCATATCGCCACTCTCGATATAAGCCATCATAGTAATTTCAGGAGAGTTCTCCTCCTGCATATAATAGATGGTCTGCACATTACCATTCACATCATTACGATAGAGTTCGCTCTTATCATTGAAGTAGGCAATCATCTCCTTACCTGCCACCTGATTATAGTGAGCTGTATCTATCTGTGCCACAGTCATAGGATGACCCTCAAACAGAGCCTTAACAAGTCGTCCATCGCGACTAAAAATATGCATACTATCAGATGTTATCTGGTTCTCCTCATTCCACAGCACAGGGGAGCGGTAGAGGTGGATAACAGAGTCTATGCTACGCGAAATAAGCGAATCACAAACCATCTGGGCATCGCTACGGAACATACGCACATTACGCAACGCCATAATAAGCTTAAAAGTTGAGTCTACAGCCACAGTATCGGTAGCCAACGATGTTGTATCAACACGCTCGCGCTTAGGAAAATGCTTAGCGATAATAGAGTCGAGCATATGTCGCACCAAAGAGTCGTGCGGCACAGAGTCGGCATAGATTATCGAGTCTATCTGACGGAATATAGAGTCATGAACAGGCTTTATGGTTATACCCTTACGCTCAAGGCGGGCAACACGCTTACGCAACTTAACATCGGCGCGCTCACGAGCCTTAACTCTACGCAGAGAATCGGCTCGCTCCAGTCGCTTTAGGTACGCTGTTTTCTTTGCCTGGCGTCGGTCTGCTATACGGTCAAGCTTTACGCGCAGAGAGTCTGCCTTTACTTGTTTAATAGAGTCGCGGATATGGTCACGCACCTGCTTAAAAGCAGCCTTCTCTAAAGCCTTACGCTGCTTAGCAGTAAGGGTATCAAGCGGATTTTTAAGGCTATCCGGCAACAGCGAGTCAATAGCCAAACTATCTTTAGCAAGACTATCTCTCTTTACCGCTGTAGTATCTTGCTGCGATGGTGTTTCAGAGGCTATATCTCCCTTTTTATCGGCTTTCCCCTTGCTCTGTTTCTGCTGAGAATGTTTTGACTTACCCGACTTTACCATATTCAAGGTTGCTAAAGCCTGGTTACGGCGCTCCTCATTGGTCAATGTAGTTGGTTGCTCAACCTCATCCTCGCCATACTCCTCTTGTTGTACTGTGCTCGATGTATTCTCTGCTGGTTTTGCTGATTTAGCAACCTTTGCTAAAGAGTCAGCCATTGCTAAAGAGTCAGCACGATGTTTTGCTATCCGTTCACGCTCTAAACGCTCAGCAACAGGGTCGCGAGTATAGAGGAACATAGAGTCAGAGCGGATAAACAGAGAGTCCCCCTGCTCAACATCGTAACTAATCATAGAAGGGTCGGCTGTAAGGAAGGCATTACCAGGCTCCTTCCAATACTCGCCCCAATCGCCAAAGATTAGGATTTTGTTCTTTACATCGTCAATCTGGATATTGTTCTTAAGCAGCGCATAGCCACGCTCACGATAGTAATCAAGGCTATCACTCCACAACTCCTGTTCAGCAGTAAGAATATAGCCATTTTCGGTAAGACGATAGAGGTCATCATCGCTCCTAAACTCGCCACAATCTGCGTAGAGATACTCTTCATCCTCGCTATTCCAGATATTGGTATTGCGGAAGAAGCGGGCATTATTGGTATCCATATTGTAGATGACCGAGTCGCCCTTCATCTCATACTTCTCATCGCGCATCTCTACCCTATCTACGCAGATGATATCCTTAGTATCTGCATTATAGTAGCCCCTATCAGACTCCAAGCGGTTAGCATCGTCTATAACCACGCCACCACCGGTAAAAGTACCGATGCTACTTTTGGTATTGAAGGTAAAGTTGTAGGTATACATCGTCGCCGAGCCGTCAACGACCTTGATGATATCTGAGTAGATACGAGCCTCATTTTTTTCGCCATCATACTCGGCACGGTCGCCGTAAATGAAGGTAGTTCCCTTGTTTATGAGCACATTACCAAAACACTCAAGGTGACTATCAGAATAACGAACAGTACTGTCACAAGTGATGACAGTACCATTATGGTGCGCCGCAAAGTTACCTACGGCAATAAGTATTTTACGCCCTCCGATTTGTGTCTGACGACCGGCATCCGACTTCATATCGACATATTTGTCGCTCTTAGTCTCTCGCCGCGCACCATCTTGAGCGGCAGAAGTTTGCGGCTCAGGAAGTTGTGGCATACCGGTACTGCCTGCAAAGACTATACTTGCAAAGGCAAATAACAGAACGGCTATGGATACTAAATGTTTACGCACTACTGCTCGTTTTTAACCCAATTTTTATTTACAAACTCTCCACTGCGGAACTCAGGGGCGATATAGACATACATCGCTTGAATTTTCCCATCAAGCCACTGCTGGAATACCTTCTGTTGCTTATCTTCAAGAGCTATCTGCTCCAGGCGCAGGTAGTCCTCATCAAGTGTAGCCTTGTGCGAAGGGATAACATCCACCAACTTGATAATCTTACACATCTCGTTACCATTCATATCCGAAGTGCGGAAAGCAGTCGAAATATCCCCCTTCTTCATATAGCGGATAGCATTGTAGTCATCAATACTCTTGCCTCCACCGATACCGAAGTCCTCCTTGAGAAATTTGGTAGCAGTAAGTTTCGCATCAAATGCCGAGTAGTGCTCCAATAGGTCGTGATTTGTCACAATACCTCCATTTTGCTTCGAGTGCTTATCGTCAGAATGAGCCAAAGCAGCAGCCTCAAAGGTCAATGAGTCCTTACGGATAAGATTTGCTAAGCTATCCAACTCCAAAAGCGGAGCCACAATATCATCGGTAGTATAGGTAGGACGAAGTACAATATGGCGACAGTGGTAGAGGTTACCGCGCTTGTCAATAAGCTGGATAATATGCAGACCAAACTGTGTTTCGACAACCTCCGACACCTGACCCGGCTTGAGTTCCTCAACAGCATCAGCAAAAGGTTTTACCCAACCATTCAGGGTAGTAGGTTCCAGCTCTCCACCGCGGATAGCTGCACCGTCAATAGAGTACATACGAGCCAAAGTAGCGAACTGAGCCTTGCCCGTTACCACACGCTCACGCATATCAAGCAATCGCTCACGAGTACGGCGCTTAGCCGCCTCCATACCTCGCGGATACTTAGTGATATGTGCATAGACATACTGCTCGGCGATAATAGGTAAATCTTCCTTGTTTGTGCCGTTATAGAAGCGCTCCACCTCGCCAGGGACCACTTTTACCTTGCCTATAACATCCTGCTGCATAGCTGTTGCATAGGTTTGTTCCTCTATTTGGCGGCGAACAAGCTCTCTGATATGATAGATAGGCATATGGCTCTTGCGCTCTAATTCAAGCACCGAACCCGCCTCATCAGACATCTGTTGCACACGCATCTCAACGCGCTGGACGATATCACCCGTGCTAACATCAATGGAGTCTATCAAAGCCTGATTATACATCAGCTTCTGCATCATCAGCTGCTCCAAAGCCTCATTCTTAGGGTCACGGTCTGATGTATAACCCTCGGCTCGGCGAGCTTCAACAAGTTGTTTAGCTACCTGCTCAACCTCCGAGTACATAATCGAAGAATTACCAACCACTGCAACCACCTTATCGAGCATAACAAAGCGCTTTTCTGCATACAAGGCTGTGGCTACAGTAGCAACGGTCAAGAGTGTCAATAGTACTTTTTTCATATCTTTTATCGTTTATTTCAATTTCAAAGAGTCTCTATAAATTTTTATAGTTCCATTTTCGTCTGCATTATTGAGAATACGGTTCTCGTTGAGCTTAATAATCTCGCCATGGCGACGGTTGGTAAGAATACGCACGATTTTATCCTTTGCCATAAACAGTGGCATAGGCTCGCCCGCTTTAAGCATATCGGTAATGCGGAAATAGTAGTAAGCCACATTATGCCTTATCTGTTGCACGCCGCGCTCAGAGAGCAGTTTTTCGTGTGACGAGGTACGAAGCAGCGGAAGGTTTGCCAAAAACTCGGCGTAATCTACCCACTCGTCATATTTGACAAGACGGAAATTGCTCTTCAGACACACCTGCTCAAACTCAGCAAACTTAGCCGGTTTATCGGAACGCATCATCTGGAGCAGCCAATCTCTACGGCGATATTTCTCAGGCACTGCGACAACATAGCCCTTGACTACAGCCGAAGATAGACGGAATTCGTTTTTATGGCTGTTGTAATAGTTCTCAATATCGGCATCTGTAATCTGAAAATCAACATCCTTATCAAGGTAGTATTGCTCGATTTTACGAATGAGCAACGATTGGCGATACTCTTCAACCATACGGTCAATATCAGCCTCCGAAGAGGAGAAGATAAGTTCAGCCTCCTGGAGCTTAAGTTGACGAATAACCCACTTATTGACAAACGAGTCGACATAACTCAACGAGTCAGAACCTGTCAAGCCCTTAGGTACCGCAGAGACAACCTCAGCTGTAGAGAGGGTATTACGCCCCACCTTAGCCACCGTATCGTATCTAAAGAGGGTCGATGCTTCGTGGCACGAGGTGAGAGCCAAAAGAGCTACTCCGACATATATGTAGTTCAGAAATTTCATAATCAAGTGGCAAATATACAATTTTTCGACGGAATACAACGGATTACTTCGTAATAATATTGCAAAAAAGAGAGAAAAATAGCTAAAAACCCATTTTCCTCTCCAAAATACCACCACTTTGGCTACTTTGTCGATATCACACCCTTAGGTTTACGACGGCGCCAAGTCTCGACCGTCGCCACAATAGAGACAAACAGAGCAAGGGCGTAGACGGTATAGTATAGCGAGCCGCCTCCGAAGATTTGGTAATAGGAGATATTATCCAAATCCAGAGTGATTAGCGAATAAGCTATTGCATTGTTAATCGAATGAAGAATTATGGTAGAAAATATAGATGAAGTATGCAGGTATATTGTACCCAGAACTAACCCCGAAACAAACGCCGAAACCATAACCTCAGGTTGGAAGTGAACCACCGCAAAGAGCATAGATGACACAACCACCGAAATCAGCCTCCTATGGCGCCTCAACAAGGCTTCTAAGATTAAACCCCTAAAGATTAACTCCTCAAAAACAGGGGCAAAAATAACCGTCGTAACTATAGCCCAAAAGCCTTGACCGGAGTTCTGCTCAACGACAGGAAAAAGCATCATCAGCGGCTCTACCAAAATTTGCACAGAAATAAGCCATATCAGCCCCCCTAAAATCACATTCGGGTTAAACCCTTTTGTCGAAACGCGAGCTACGCGCCCCTTTCCATCGCGCCAAACAGTGTAGAAAAACAGCGAAGCAAAGGCGATAATCATAGATATTGGATAGACTACAGCGTAGCTTTGACCTCGTACCACCTGCTGACCGATATACTGTTCAATATCAACAATATCTCCACTCAACATCTCAGGCATAGAGAGTCCAAACCACACACCGACAACCGACACCGTAATCTGCGCCAGAACCACCAACAGCAACATAGCAATAAGGTCCGGCATAGTAGGAAAGTCGCCCTTATGTGGAACCTTTTCCAACTCCTGCTCGTCATACTCAGGAAGTTCTTGCTCTTCTAAAACTCCATTTTCCACTTCAGCCATATAGACACTATTTGACCACAAAGATAATCAATTTTACGAATTTGTATGGCGTTTCAATTTAATTTTATTAAATTTGCCCGATATTTCGGCTCGATAAGAAAAACCGAAACATTTTTTATGGGAAAAGTTGTAGCTTTAGCAAATCAAAAAGGTGGCGTAGGTAAAACTACCACCGCAATAAATCTCGCAGCATCAATAGCCCTGCTCGGCAAGAAGGTGCTGTTGCTTGATGCAGATCCGCAGGCAAATGCCACTTCTGGCTTAGGGTTTGATATTAACCTAAGCGGCATATATGAGTGCATAACAGGACAATGCAAAGCCGAGGATGTTATCTTAGCGAGCCCTGATGTGAAAAATCTGTGGGTACTTCCCTCAAGCATTGAGTTAGTAGCTGCCGACACCGAGCTACCTACTATGGATAACAGCCACTACATTATCAAAGGCATAATCGATAGCATAAAGGAGAAGTTTGACTACATCTTTATAGATTGTTCGCCATCATTAGGTTTTACCACTGTCAATATCCTTACCGCCTCCGACTCTATACTCATACCTGTGCAGTGTGAATATTTGGCGTTAGAGGGGTTAAGTAAGTTGCTAAATACATACACACGCGTGAAGGGCGGCTTAAACCCCAATTTGGAGATTGAGGGTTTTGTAATGACGATGTATATGCGCAACAAGCTCAATAATCAAGTTGTTTCTGAGGTTAAGGAGTACTTTGGCGAGTTGGCATATCAGACCATCATTCAGCGCAATGTGCGTCTTGGAGAGGCTCCGTCACATGGCAAGCCTATAATGCTCTACGATGCTGCTGCGGTAGGCGCTACGGCATACTTGATGTTGGCAAAGGAGTTTTTGAAGAGAAATAGAAAAAGATAACAAGAGAGGGTTCGATTAATCCTAAATAATTTGAGAATATGGCAAAACAGAAGGGATTAGGTCGCGGTTTAGGCGCGATTTTCGGAGAGAAGAGTATAGATATCAAGTCTAAGCCTATGTCAGAGATGGCTGAAGTAGCGGTTGCAGATTGTATTCCCAACCCCACACAGCCCCGTCGCACATTTGACGAGGTGGCTCTTGAGGAGCTTGCCGACTCAATTCGTACTTTGGGACTTATACAGCCCATCACTGTTCGCAAGAGCGGAGAGAAGTATCTCATAATAAGCGGAGAGCGCCGTTGGCGTGCTGCACAGCTTGCTGGATTAGAGATGCTACCGGCATATATACGCGATGTAGATGACCTAAATCTGCACGCTATGGCTTTGGTGGAGAACATTCAGCGCCAGGACCTCAACGCCATAGAGAT
>JAZNTY010000217.1:0-8665 GCA_045592005.1 Alistipes sp.
AGCGCAAATATAGATGGTGGAGTTTTTATTTCCGGCAAGCTGTTTTGCTGTCAGGGTTATGGTGTAAGTTTTTTCCGGATCGATGGGAATGATGTTTTTGCTGCGCATTTCAGCTTTGCCGGTCGAGATGAATGCTCCATCGGCAAAGATCGTGTTGGATGCAAGTTTCCACGCCTGCGGAGTGTTGTAGATCAACGTTTCCGGGGCTTTGCCCTGCATCGCTTTTTCTCCGGGAGTAAGCGGTTTAAGATATTTTTCACCTTTTTATAGTTCTTTTACAACTTTTATAACACATCCATTTAATACAGTATAAGGTTTTTTCTAAAGAGGGGGGGGGTAAGGTAGCATTGTTTTAGTGTCGATAGAGCAGGTATGTTGTCGATAAATGCAGGTAGAAGCGTTAACACCTTGTCAACAAGACCGGCAAATCACAGAAGTAAACACTTTAAGTTCTTTACAGTCAACTATTTAGCATATCGTACAACTATAGCCCATTTTGAGCAAGAAAATAAGTTGACAATCTGCAACAAGAACAACCTCTTTGCACAACCAAATCTCAATCTACGATTGCAGGTTATTCGGATATAGAGTAACTGTAATGGTACAACTGTTGCCCTACAAAGTAGTAGAAGGCAATAGTATTGGTATACCTATATTTATATAGTATAATATAGATGGACAAAAAAATCTTAACAAACATATAATTTATAAGACTATGGTTTTACAAATTCTAACCATTTTAGGAGCTTTAGGAATGTTCCTTTACGGAATGAACATGATGAGTTCCGGACTACAAAAGATTGCCGGCAATCGTATGCGTAACCTGCTGACAGCAATGACATCAAACTCCTTCAAAGGAGTTTTAACAGGTCTTAGTATCACATCCATCATTCAGTCATCAAGTGCAACGACTGTAATGGTTGTGGGCTTTGTAAATGCATCGTTACTCACACTTAATCAGGCTATTGGAGTGATTATGGGTGCCAACATTGGTACGACTGTAACTGCTTGGTTTGTATCTCTGCTCGGCTTTAAGGCTGACATTTCTATCTTCGCGGTACCACTAATGGCGATTGGTTTTGTAATGAGTATTGCTAAGAGCGAGAAGTACAAGAACATCAGCGAGTTTATTATCGGTTTCTCTCTCCTATTCCTCGGTTTGTCACTAATGAAGGAGTCTGTACCTGATTTGAACGAAACTCCGGAAATTCTCTCATTTATCCAGCAGTGGACCGGTTACGGTTTCGGCTCGGTGCTTATCTTCTTGGTATTTGGTACCGTACTAACCCTTGTTCTTCAATCATCAAGTGCTACAATGGCTCTTACATTGATTATGATGAGTATGGGCTGGATACCATTTGATATGGCAGCGGCTATGGTATTGGGCGAAAATATTGGTACAACAATTACCGCTAATATCGCAGCAGCAGTAGGTAACCAAAATGCGCGTCGTGCGGCATTGGCACACACACTGTTTAATGTATTTGGTGTATGTTGGGCACTTATTCTCTTCCGTCCATTCCTCTCGCTGATTGGCATCATTATCACTTGGTTAGGGTATCCAAACCCTGCGTTGATTGACTACGCAGCCGGTATTGAGGCAGGCTCTGCCGAGTCTACAGCAGCGCTCTACGGCGTATCTATGCTCCACACCATCTTCAACACATTTAACACCTGCATCCTTATCTGGTTTATCCCTGCAATTGCAAAAATTGTAACTTTGGCTATCAAAGACAGACCCGCAGAGGAGGAGCAGACTATACGACTCAAGTTTATCAACGCCGGACCTATGGGTACTGCTGAATTGGCGCTTGTAGCGGCTAAGAACGAGATTATCCACTTTGCACAGATTTGCCGCAACGGATTGGGTTATATCAAATCAGCCGTAGAAGCGTCCAAAGAGGATGATTTTGAGGTATACCGCAAAAAGTTGGTTAAGTACGAGGAGATTGCCGACCGTATAGAGTACGAGATTGCAACATTCCTAAACGCCTTGCCTCAAGATAGTATCAGCGAAGAGACTCGCAACAAGGTTAAGGCTATGTATAAGATTATCGGCGAGTTGGAGAGTTTAGGCGACTCTGGCGAGGCTATCAGCCGCATACTCTCTCGCCGCAACATCCACAACAAGCAGTTTACAGCTCATCAAGTTGAGAAAGTTTGCACTATGCTCGGCTTAGTAGACAGCGCATACGGCATCTTGCTCGATAACCTTCAGGCTGAGAGTTACGGTCAGGCTGAACTTCGACGCGCGGTAGATTGCGAGATTGAGATTAACGATATGCGCAACACTCTGCGCGAGGAGGAGATACTCAAGATTGAGAAGAACGACTCCGAGTATCAGAGCAGCGTATACTATCTCGACCTTGTAAACGAGATTGAGCGTATGGGCGACTTTATGATTAACATATCCGAGGCTTTACAAGAGAAGTAGTAGTGCCCGTTAATAGAGATGGGACTCTCCTATAACAATAAAAAGGAGGGTCCCATTAATATTTATCTTGCAAGTCTAATCTGGAAATATGGGGTCATCTCCCTATACTTAGCATTTTGGAAGGTACGCCTACCCTGCTTTACTATCTCGCCCTTAACGGTACCTACGATATTCATCTGCCAATAAGGTTGATTTTTCTTACCTCTATATCGTTCCAACATAGTCGGATTAACCTTGATGTTGATAGTCATCTGGCTTTGACCAGGCAACATAGAGATAGGGTCAAGGGTAAAGAGTTTGTTTTTGTTACCCAGAAGCAACTCCACAGGCTCATCAAACCCTGGGTCTCTATCGATAAGCACCTTGACAGGGATAGTGCCATCATCTATCTTAAAGTTCACATCCTTCTCAATATCAAAGTCCAACAACATTCGGTATGGAGAGGGTTTAGAGATATCTACTGCCAACTCAGCCGCCTGGATATGGTGGGTGTAATAAAATGCCTGCATCATATTATCCACAGGCACAACATCAGCCTGCACACGACCTTCAGCGGTTGGGTAATCTATCTTTACCTCTATAGGGAAGCGTTCTATCGAAGCATCCTTAGGGGCGGTTATGGATACATTCCACTTTTTAGACCCGCGAATATTTGTACTACTTGTAGTAAAACCTTTTGGTAAACCTTTGACTACCAAATGTGCCGGGCGTTTTACCCTACCCGTAATATCGACACGAAATGACGATGTACCACCTGCCGGAATAGTTATATTTGCCGGCGCAACAAAGGCATTGAAGGATGAAAGTTGCTTATGGAGGCGCAAGAGGTAGTGATAATCTTTACCATAGCCACGATGTAAATCTTCAACCTCAAGAACTAACATTTCGCTCCGTTTTGGAGTATACCTCAACACCGGATCAGCATGGAATGTCATAAGACCCTGGAGTGGGTCCTCGGTATCATCCTCCCGTGCGACAACCTTGCCATATTTAGTCATAAGGCGCATTGTAGCATCTATCCTCGACCCATTTCTACGACCAATCAACTCCACAATAACAGGTTTTCCCATCTCGGCATTAATGATATAGCGCTTAAGCTTTGCTGTTGAGGTTAGAGAGTCTGATATAGCAGAAGAGTAGGTAAGCACAGCCCCATTTTTAGGGTTTTGAACGATGCGTACACCCTTTGGAAGAGCATAAAAAGGTACAGCATTTGAAGTCCCGCCACTATTGGTATATGTCAGCAGGTTATAGCCCCCCTTTTCAACCTTTATCTTGGTCTTTGTTGCTCCTATATTAACACCTTCAATCTGTTGCTCCACCCTCTTGCCAACAACTCCATAGGCAGGATAACGACCGGTAACAAATGGTATCGAGCCTAAGTGGATACGATAATTGAAGTCCTCACGACCACGATAAATAGCATCATGGATAATCAAGGTATAGTTACCATCCTCCGGTATGGTAGTAATAATTACCGGATCTACATTGTGATGATAATCATCAGAATAGGCTACCTCGCGACCCTCGGAGTTCAAAATTCTCAACACCGGCTGAAACCATCCCGGCACAGCGTCAGCAATATACGGAACAAGTTGGCGCGCCTTAACTGAAGCCACGAGACTCTCGCCCTTATGTGCAAAAAAGTTAAAGTAGTCTACACCCCCAGGGGTAACATATCCACACAAAACAGCCGGAAGAGCATCAACTCGGTTTGGTTGCTTAAGGGTAGACCTTTTACCCTCAAGGATATTTGGGTACGATGCCACCTCGAATGGGAGCATATTAGAGACTCCACTTGTACCTTGCAGACGCAAATCGTACATACCGCATGGCACATCAGGGGCAATAGTAATGCGTATTTTAACCCTATCGGCAAGTTGCGGACTACTTTGGTCTGTGAGCTTTTTACGCCTTCGTTTTGCCGTAGCGCTCTCTTTAACAGGCTCGACCACACCCTCAATACCCGAATGGCTGAACAACACCTTTGTTGCCTTGTTTATATTCAAGCCTCCCGCCTCTATCTCAACAGTAGTGCCCACCTGACCACCTGCCGGATAGAGATACCCTAACGACAACTTCTGCGCGTAGAGCGAAGTGGTTAGAAGTGTAAACAGAATAGTTAGTATGATATTTTTACCTCTTTTCATAGTCAGACCTCTTAATATCAATAATTTCGTAAAGCAGACCCTCTCCACCCTTATCATCAAGCAGTGAAGGGAGTATTGGCAACTCACCCTCTGAGACATGTGGCAAGGTGCCATACGGGTCAATACCCATAAGCAGATATACTGTACCTATCAGTTCACAAGGGCGCACGGGGCGTTCTGCCACCTTCTCACCTGTCTTATCGCTTTTACCGACCACCTTGCCGCCATAAAAGCCACCACCTGCGACCAAATAACTAAACACCGTCCCAAAATGTGCACGACCGCCATTCCACGGAGCCTCCCACCACACCTTTGGAGAACGACCAAACTCGCCTCCGCAGAGAACTATAGTGCTATCAAGCAGACCACGACTATCCAAATCGGCAATCAGTGCAGAGAGCGCTTTATCTAAGTTTGGCAACATGGTCGACATCTTCTGAAAATGTTTTTTATGGGTATCCCAGCCCGTCATACGAACATTAACAAAAGGGACACCGGCTTCAACAAGTCGTCTTGCCACAAGGCACGACTGACCAAGTCTTGATTTTCCGTATCGCTGTCGTATAGAGTCTGGTTCATTATCAAGATTAAAGACCTCTCGGCTTTCGCCCCAAATAAACTCCATATTAACGGTTCTCAAAGAGTCTATTTCTCTCTTATTCAGCGGTTTATCCTCAAATTCGTTTAGCAGTGCCATTCTCTTATCCATACGCTGGCGATCGATAAATTTATTTACCACGCCCTCGACCTCATACTCTTTTGCCTCAGGTTTTCCGCCCGTATCAAAAGATTTGTATTCATTGCCCAAAAAGCCACCCTCATTAAAGCGGCTATTAGCGCTTGTAACGGATATATAGCAAGGTAATACGCCTTTGTAAGTATCTCGCTTCATATAAGATATCACAGATCCAAAAGAGGGATAGACAACAGCGCCACCGGAGGTATCGCCCGTAATCATTGCATAGTGTCCCGTTTCATGGGCATTACTACCATGAGTCATAGTTCTAATAAGCGAGTATTTATCTGCCATACCAGCAAGTAGTGGCAGTTTTTCGCCAATCTCAATACCTTCAATATTAGTCTTTGCAACTCCACTATAATTGCCGTGGTAGTTTCTGCCAGCCTCCGGTTTGGGGTCAAAAGTATCAGTCTGAGCAGGTCCTCCATCCAGATAGACCAAAATTACAGACTTTGCCCTTTGTGCACTAACTCCCAAACTTATAGTTAGCAGGAAAATTAAGGTCAGGAATACTCTTCTCATAATCTCGAAGATTAGTGGTTATAAAGAAACTCATTGCTATTTATCTGCATCCACGCTATATCAATAGCCACCTCCATCAAAGGGAGCTCATTTTGGGTCATATATTCTCTATACATAGCAACCTCCTGAGCCGTAGCGTGTCGTGACAAGATATGAAGAGTAATAGCATCTGCAAGTTGCTGGATATTATTACTATTAAGATACATTTTCTGCAAAATAGGGCTACGACGAATACGCTGTTCAAGCACCGACGAGTTCATCAGATACAATAGTTGACGAGATGTTATCGAGTTATTTCGTTGACTCTCCAACGACACATCGCGCGACACCTTTCCAAACAATTCCAACTCCGAGGAGGAGACTGTAGCATCGCCTAAGTGGGTAGACCTTGTTCTTGGAGGATAGAATGTAAACGGCTCCGGCACGCGACTACTATATGTGCTCCAGATACCGGTAACTGAGGCTATAGCATCGACAATAACCTCTGCCGGAAGTCTTTGTGGCACATACTCCCCATCTGGCGCCATTTTTGAATTAAATTGCTTTGATAAAAGAATTTTTTTCATCAGAGCCCTCATATTAAAATTCTGCTGGAGAAAATAGTCTGTTAGCTCTTGAAGCAGTTTAGGGTTAGACGGCTTATTATCCTCTCGCCAATCATCCGGTTCATTAACTATGCCCCGACCAAAGACCCAATACCACATTCTATTTACCATAACCTCCGCAAAACGCCTGTTTTCGGGCGAGGTAAGCCACGAAACATACACCTCTCGCCAATCGGTATCAGGATAGAGTCTAAGCTGGGTTTCATCCTCTAACTTTATGGTCTGCCACGGTGTTGTCTTATGAAAATCGAGGTAGACAATCTCCTCCTTCCACTCTTTTGTTGACTTGAACTTTATCTGTGAAAAGCAGAGATAGCCATTATCGGCACACTTTCTGTTTCCCAAGAAGAGTAGATTAATATTATCATAGAAATTTTTAGGAGTTCGTTTCTGAAAGCCGCGATAGAAGTTTGCCGCCGGCGAGCGGAAATTACTACCTTTGGAGAGCAGCAACTCTCTAACCATCTGATTATATGGAACATTGTGCAATAACTTCTCATATATCCATCTGTTATATGCCTGCACTCCGTTGGGCCACAGATTACTCGGAAACTCAGACTTGATACGCAAAATATCGCCCCAATGCATCTGCATATATTTCAAACCGAGTTCGCTCTCAAGCAATTTATCAATAAGCACTTCCCGCTTATCTGGGTTATTGTCATCAAGAAATGCCACACACGCCTGCATTGAAGGCAGAGCGCCCGTTACTGTCAGATAGGCTCTTCGCAGAAAGACCTCATCCTGGCACTTGTCCGATGCCGCTGTCTGCATTACCGGAAACAACAGACAGAGTATGAACATTAGAATAATTCTCATGATATTATGATATTAGAATAGCCTCTATTTCGACCAAAAGTTCACTCCTGCACACATCCGCAACAGTATAAACCACAGGCAGCTGAGGATAAGCCTGTTCAACAACCGCCCTTACATCCTGGTAGTCTTCTCTATTTTTGATAAAGACCTGAAGTTGAACGCACTTGAGTTCATAAGGTTTGCAACCCCATCTCAATAAGTTCTCTTTGGAGACCAGATGCTCTATATTTTCAATAGTCATAATGGTTTGCACCCTTGCCGACGAAGCATCTACACTCTCCTCGCCCCTAATGGCAGCTGTTCCTGAAACAAAACAACAGGCTCCGAAGTTAGTCTCAATAAGTTTTGCGCGCTCAAATTTTGGAGTACTCTTCTTAGCATCTACAGCATCATCAATAAGCACTCGCTTTGAATAGGCATGCGCTGCCACCTGCAAAGGGTTGTCTATAGGATATATAGCCCTATAGCCCCGTTTTGCACCCTTAAAAGCTATAGCCCCGACAATAATACCATCACAACTGACACCAATACCCGTTGCCGCAGGGTATCCATTTCGCCACTGCCCCTTCTCATAATAACTTGTACGAGCATCGTTAAACTCCTGGTAGTTCTGCTTTCCATCCCTATATGAGACTATATTGCCGATATAATTCCATTGACGCACAATATCGTCAACAGCAAAACCATGAGCTATTAGCAAGTTATTAAGACGGCAAAAGACCTCTCTGCTCTGTAGACAAACACTATCTGTAAAATCGGATGCCGAAATACCTTCAACAATGAGCAAAGACTCATCTCCGTTACAAATGGAACTACAACAGACACCTTCGCTCAGCTTAATGTCAATTTTCGCATTCCCCTCAACTGTGTAAATATCCATCCAAAGTCCACCTTGTGGTAGTAGATATTGAGGAACAAGGGTCACAGGCAGCCTTCTGCCAAATAAGTCACAGACTATCGACCTTAAGTTATTCAGTAGACAAGGATACTCTACAACAGGACTTACTCCATAGAAGACAATGCCACAGACCCTATCCACCTCAATACCCTCAAGCACTTTTTTAATGCTTGACGGATGCAGATTGTCTAAGTTAAGAGTCGTAGAGTAAATCTTTAGTCCCATAAACACACAATGTTTCTTATTCTCAAGATAAAGTTAATAAGAAAAAGTTAAATCGCCAAATGATTTTTTATCTCTCCGACTTTTACAAGCAGGGCGTTACGGGAGCTTACTAACAGAAAACACGACCGCCGCAACCAAAGGCAAAGCCGTAAGTAGATGAAGATTGAGGCGTGACCCCAATCTTCATCAATATCGCCAACAGGTGGTACTTAAAAACCTTTGGGAGAGGGTTTGGCAAATTTATTTGCCAGCGCCCCATGTTCAATAAAAAAG
>JAZNTY010000218.1:0-4680 GCA_045592005.1 Alistipes sp.
GGTAGCTGTGGCGTTATTGTTATGGGAAATGAGGGTCAGGGAATCAGCGCTGAGTGCGAAAAGAGCGTCACCCACCGCCTCTATATCCCGCCATATCCTGCCGATAGTCCTGGCTCGGAGTCGCTAAATGTAGCCATTGCCACAGCAATAACCTGTTCG
Source organism: Alistipes sp. (assembly GCA_045592005.1). Lineage (GTDB taxonomy): Bacteria > Bacteroidota > Bacteroidia > Bacteroidales > Rikenellaceae > Alistipes. Next base: position 160 of record JAZNTY010000218.1, read on the forward strand.
GAGTTTAGACGGGGATAAGCTGTTGCAACTTTCATCAGCAAGCTGTCGCCCAGCAGATAGTATTGCCTTTGCAAGTAAACTTGCAGTCATACTATCTGATGTGCGTCTCCTACGGAGTGATGAAAGTTGAGATTATGCAGATATTCTGACTATTCCTGCTCCGAGGTGCAAAAAGGGCAGACGGAGCAAGAGCTGTCGCCCAGCAGAAAAACAGAGAAGTAAGATGAGTAAAATATTAGAAGGACTTAATCCGGCTCAGAGAGAGGCGGTAATAAACTATAATGTACCCTCGCTAATCATTGCTGGAGCGGGGTCGGGAAAGACGCGTGTGCTCACTTCGCGCATAGCCTATATGCTTGAGCAGGGCGTGCGCGCGGAGAATATCCTTGCGCTGACATTTACCAAAAAGGCGGCTAATGAGATGCGTGAGCGTATTGAGCAGATGGTGGGTAGAGAGTCACGCCGTATAAGTATGGGTACTTTTCACTCAATATTTGCCCGCATATTGCGTGATAATGCTGATGCTATAGGTTTTACACGCGAGTTTACAATCTATGAGACCTCAGACTCCAAAAACCTTATTAAGACCATTATCAAGGAGCGAAATCTTGACGACAACAAGTACAAGCCGAGTCTTATCCATTCGCGCATATCTACGGCTAAGAACGGACTTATAACGCCAGGAGCATACGCCTCCAACGCCTTACTTACAGGCGAGGACCGCAAGTGCCAGATACCGGAGTTTTCAAATATATATATCGAATATTGTCGTCGCTGTAAGCAGAATAACGCAATGGACTTTGATGATTTGTTGCTCCAAACAAATATCTTGTTGCGCGACAGAGCGGATATCTTAGCTCAATATCAAGAGCGGTTTCGTTACATTCTTGTCGATGAGTATCAGGATACCAACTTTGCACAATATCTTATTGTTCGACGCCTTTCGCAGCTCTATTCTCAGGTGTGCGTTGTTGGCGATGATGCGCAGAGCATCTACTCCTTCCGTGGTGCTAAGATAGAGAATATCCTCTCCTTCAAGCGCGACTATCCTGATGCTAAGGTCTTTAAGTTGGAGCAAAACTACCGTTCCACACAGACTATTGTAGATGCTGCTAACTCGGTTATTAAGCACAACGCCCGCCAAATGCAAAAACACTGCTTTTCGGCTGCCGACAAGGGCGAGAAAATACGAATCTTCAAGGCATATACAGACCGAGAGGAGGCAGAGTTAGTTGTTACCGACCTGCGTGACCGTGTGCGCGAGGGTGGTGATGAGTGGCAGGATGCCGCAGTGCTCTATAGGACAAATAATCAGTCGTTGGTTATTGAGGAGGCACTGCGCCGCAAGGGTATACCGTATAAGATTTATAAGGGCAATTCCTTCTATGACCATAAGGAGGTTAAGGACCTTTTGGGCTATATACGACTTGTTATAAACCCTAAAGATGACGAGGCTTTTAAGCGCGTTATTAATACCCCTGCACGCGGTATTGGAGATACAACCGTAGAGCGTATAGCTACTATTGCGACAGAGAAACACTGCTCTATGTGGGAGGCGGTAGATGCTCTTGTAGGCGAGATACCGCAAGATAGTGTTCAGAAGGCGATTATAAAGAAGGTCGCAGACTTTGTCTCCTTTATTCGCACCGTGGCTCTTGAGCGCGAAAGTAAACCAATCTACGACTTCGGTCTTGATGTGGCAACACGCTCAGGACTTATTACCCACTATAGACAGCAAAATACCCCGGAGGCAAACTCTGCCATTGATAATATTGAGGAGTTACTCAATACTATGCAGGCATACGCGGAGAGTGTTGAGGCTGAAATTCGTGCTGGCGAGCGAGAAGAGTTTGACCGTCCGACGGTTGAGGAGTGGCTACAAAATGTTATGCTGATGACTGATATGGACAACGAGGACCCGGAGAGTAACAATAAGGTTACGCTGATGACCGTCCACTCGGCAAAGGGTCTGGAGTATAAGTATGTCTATATCGTAGGCTGCGAGGAGAACCTCTTCCCCGCAATGATGTCTCTTGAGACTCTTGAGACTCTTGAGGAGGAGCGAAGACTATTTTATGTGGCACTAACACGCGCCAAAACCCTCGCTACTCTCACTTGTGCCGATATGCGTTTCCGCTGGGGACAGATGAACTTCTCCAAGCCGAGCCGCTTTTTGGCAGAGATAGACAACCAATATATAGAGTGTGACTTTAATCTTAAGGAGCCTGTCGGCAATATAGGAGTCAATGAAGATGGCGAAGATGCTATAACTACTTTCCGTCGCCGATATGATGACCGTCGTCAGCAACAGAAGCAGAATTCTCAAAAGGCTCAGCCACAGCCTTCTCAGCCATCGTATAATGTTGAGCGATTAAAGAGGGTTGACAGTACTCCAAAGTCAAGTGGAGGAACAACTATTCCTTGCGCTTATAGCGTGGGTCAGAAGGTTAGTCATCCGAAGTTCGGGCAGGGTGTAATTACGACTATCGAGCAGTTGGCAACCGACCATAAACTTGTCGTTGATTTTGGTGCAGGATATGGAACAAAAACACTGCTTGCCAAGTTAGCAAAACTTACGATATTATGATGCCTCTTGTTTCGGTTTGTATGACCACCTATAACCATGAGCAGTATATTGCCCAAGCCATAGAGAGTGTGCTTTGCCAGCAGACAAATTTTGGCGTGGAGATAGTTATAGGCGAGGATTGCAGTACCGACAACACCCTTAAAATCTGTCAAGAGTATCAGAGGCGTTATCCCGACCGTATTAGAATAGTTGCCTCGAAGCAGAATGTGGGTATGCATGCCAACTACCGCCGTACAATCGAGGCGTGTAGAGGTAAGTATATCGCTATGTTGGATGGTGATGACCTATTTACTGACCCCAATAAACTGCAAATGCAGGTTGAAAAGCTTGAGGAGCAGGGTGTTGCAATGTGTTATACTCGTTCACTGCGGCAGAGTGATAGCGATAGTACAATCTATCCTCCGGCAGCACTGCATACCTCCTTTGATGATATGCTGATACTCAATACGGCTGAGAACTGCACTACTGTGGCAAGGCGGGAGTTGATATTACAATATTATGCTCAAGTAGAGCCTCAAGATAAGGGGTGGCTTACAGACGATTTACCTATGTGGCTCTGGTTTGCCGCAACACAGAAAATATGTGCTATAGATCGCGTTACTGCCGTCCACCGCGTGCTTGTTACAAGCGTAAGCCATAGCCATAAGTGGAACAAACAACTTGACTTCTGCTACTCACTTGATAGTATAATGCTCTGGTTTGACGAGCACTATAACAACAGCCACCTGCGACACCTCCTCTCCCGCCGCCGCCAAAACCGCGCCCTCTGGCTGCTCTCATACCACGGCTCTGTTGCTCAATACATCAAACTCTGGTGGCACACCTGCCGTGAATACCCACGACTGGTCTTTAATCTCGCCACCTACGGTCTGCTCGCCAAAAAACTCCTCTGGCGTATGTGGCAGTAGGCTACGCAGTACGGCTGATGCGAACAGCCCCCAATTGTATGTTTTAGCAAAAAAAATACCACATTTGCCTTATGAAACAGATTGTTATCATATTATCAATGCTTTTTGCGGCTTGCTCTGTTAGGCAATCTACCGATGCGCTTTTGGAGAATGTATGGAGTCGTGACCAAACTGTGCGTAAGCAGATGTTAGAGCTAACGCGAGCGGTAACCGTAGAGGGTCGCACGGAGTTGGTAGATTCACTAATAACGCTCTCTGATATGGTTGAGAGGGTGGATGTTGAGAATATGCGAGTGGTGGATAGTCTATTAAAAGAGGGTGTGCCAAAGCATCTTACACCCCAATCATATAAAACAATATGGATAGTTATTGACCACGCCTCACTTGATAAGCAGGTGCAACATTTGCCAACAATAGAGCAGATGTCAAACGATGGACTGATTGGCTGGGACGAGTATGCTATATTATATGACCGTGTGGCAATGAAGCGTAACCTCCCACAACGCTATGGTAGTCAAACAGTTCAGTTTGGTAGTGCAGAGACTCAAAAGCTATATGTCTGGCCTGTTGAAAGTGCCATAAAATTAGACTCACTGCGCGCCTCTGTTGGATTGTCCTCTATGGAGGAGTATATTGAGTTGTTAGAGAAAACAACGGGTATTACTGCAAATTTTGATTCCAATATGACCGTTGAACAACTAAATCAACTGCGCGGTCTAAATTAGAAAGTATTTTTATACTAACAGTAATTTTCCTCTAACTCATGTTAGAGGAATAATTTTTATCTAAAATTTTAGTAGAAATTATTTGTTCATCTAAATTTTTAGTTTTAACTTTGTACTAAACTTTTAGATGAAAGACTTTATGAGCAAGAATTTACAGACACTTACACGCGGCGAGGAGGAGGTAATGCAGATTCTCTGGCAGTTGGGGGAGGCATCGGTGGCACAGATTATTGAGCATATTCAGGAGCCCAAGCCAAAGTATACAACCGTAGCGACATTTATCAAGATATTGGAGAACAAG
>JAZNTY010000219.1:0-2854 GCA_045592005.1 Alistipes sp.
TATCGTTGTGAACTGTATTATCTTGGGTCGTGCCGAGGCGTGTGCATCTAAGAATGGCGCTTTGGACTCAATTCTTGATGGTGTGGGCATTGGTATCGGCTTCACATTGTCGCTCACAACTATCGGTGCTGTGCGTGAGGTGTTGGGTAGTGGTGCTATCTTCGGTTATTCATTGGGTATTTCCGACTATATGCCATTGGTATTTGTTCTGGCTCCGGGAGCTTTCCTTGTGTTGGGATACCTGATGGTTTTGTTTAACAAATTAGCAAAGAAATAGTTATGGAGCTTTCTTATTTCGCAATTATCATCGGTGCGATTTTCGTAAATAACGTGGTGTTGGCACAGTTCCTTGGCATCTGTCCATTCTTGGGTGTGTCGTCAAAGGTTAATACATCGCTCGGTATGGGTGCTGCCGTAACCTTTGTTATGGCGTTGGCGTCAATTGTGGCATGGTCGATTCAGACCTATATCCTCGTGCCATTGCACATCGAGTATATGCAGACCATTGTTTTTATCCTGGTCATTGCTGCATTGGTGCAGATGGTTGAGATTGTGCTTAAGAAGGTATCTCCATCGCTCTATCAGGCGCTTGGTATCTTTCTCCCGCTGATTACTACCAACTGCGCTGTGTTGGGCGTTGCTATCCTTATGATTCAGAAGGAGTTTAACCTCTTGCAGAGCTTCGCTTATTCGGTTTCAACGGCGTTGGGCTTCGCTTTAGCGTTGGTAATCTTCGCTGGTATCCGCGAGCGCTTGGAACTTGACGATATGCCAAAGGCAATGAAGGGTATTCCTATCTCGCTTATCGTTGCAGCTATTCTGGCGATGGCTTTTATGGGATTCTCGGGTTTGGTAAGTTAAAAGCGGCAAAAAAGCGAATTTCTGCGTTACGCTCGTCCTTGAAATGCTCATTTACGAACAGTAAACTCCGCTTTCTCGGACATCACAAGCCTTGAAATTCATCTTTTTTAGCCACTTTTAGGATACTTGTAATTTAGGGTTGATTGATTTTTATCAGTCAGCCCTTTGTTATAAGTGTTGCTTATAGCATAGTAAATTCTTTTGATTGGTTTTATGGTTTTTCGCGTGAAAAGTGTATTACTTTTGCAATAGAGAAAAACGAATAATAACATTTAAAACAATAAGATTATGAAAAAGCATAGATGTATTCCTTGTGGATGGATTTACGACCCAACTATTGGTGACCCTGAGAACGGTATTGCAGCCGGCACAGCCTTTGAGGACCTTCCTGAAGATTGGGCGTGTCCACTCTGCGGAGCGGACAAAGAGTCTTTTGAAGAGCTCTAATTTATACAATTTCAAAAGTAGATAAAGAAGTAAGGGTTGTCCACTCGGGCAACCCTTTACTATCTCTTAATCTTCCTCCTCCAGTGAGAATATCTCCTCTACTCGCTTTTCAAATGTGCTGGCAATCTTTAGAGCCAATACCGTAGAGGGGACAAACTTGCCACTCTCAATGGCGTTTATCGTCTGTCGGCTCACATCCACCGCATCTGCTAATTGTTGTTGCGTCATTCGCACCTCGGCACGAGCAACCCTTATGTTATTTTTCATACTCTCCCTTATTACAGATTAAACTGTTGACTCTGTCGGCGCAGGTTTTTCATCTTCTGCTCAAAACGACCATAGTACAGCATCCAGATTATCGAGGCAAAGTAGCTTGTTTCGTCGTGCATAATGTAGGGCATCTCCTCAGCAAATATTGTTGCTACGATTTTTATTGCAATATAAAAGAACATAGCTACATAGCACACCTCTTTCAAGGTCTCGCCACGCAGTTGGGCTGTCATCTCGTCCTCCTCCTTTTCGCGTGAGCAGGTGATGAGCAATATAGCAAAGTAAAGCACGATGGCAACGACTCTGCGGAATGCTGATTGAACCATCGGGTTGGACATCGCATCGCCAATGGCGAGCAGGTTGGTTGCAATAATCTGCACAGCAAGAGCAATAAGTATAACCAATAACAATACCTGCCCAACAATCTTGAATGGGTGGGGCAGCAGCCAACTCTTGCAGCAACCCTTAATGCGGTCGATAATTGAAATTCTCTCTCTCATAGTTCTAAGGGTTATAAAATTATCTCCTCTTTAAGGTTGCGGGTGCTGAGCCAACGGCGCAGTAGATATACCGCAGGCAAAATGATCATGAATATGGCGAAGTTGTTGCTCACCGTCTGCACCAAGAAATTGGGCATGCCGTGTGGTAGCAGTACGCAGAGGTAGCTGATGATAAAGAGTGCTATGTCTATGCAGAATGCAATCATCAGCGAGCGCATCCTCTCCTGCAAGGTCATTTCGTCTTCGGTCTTCCAGCGTGAGCAGAAGATCAATGCCGCGCCTATGGTGAGGGCGAGCATGAGCAGAGGGTTGAAGTCGTATGCTGCGCTTGAGCCGTACCATGTCATCTTGCCATCGGGAGCTTCGGTCTGCACATGGTCATATATTAGGCGTGACCATGTCGGGAATTCGAAACCCTCTTCGGCGAGTCGTGGAGCGAGCAACGCGTGCGCCCACTCGGGTGTGGTATAGACCCAATCGTAGATCATCGTAAATCCCCAAACCAGAGCCACAACCCAAAGCGCAATGCCGATAGGGCGACAAAATCGGGGTAAAAGAAAGCGTTTCATAGTTAGTTGAAAGTCTTTTTTAATTGTTAAAATAGCTGTTTGTTTTGTGATCACACCACAAATGTAAAGCAAACTTTACAAAATAGCAAGCATTTTTGACAAAAATTGCACAACTTTCTTCATAAAAGTTTTATACCTTATATAAAAGATGTTGTGGTTGGTTGTTAATGAGGCATAATTTTGCTAACTTTGTAAAAACTAATCAAG
>JAZNTY010000220.1:0-11740 GCA_045592005.1 Alistipes sp.
TATTGTCGTTATAGTAACCAGCCATAGTAAGGACACGGTCGGCAATAAAATCTTTGCGAGTGCGGTTGCTCTCAACGATTGCCGACATCATATTTTGAGGTACATCCTCATAGTTGGCAAGCAGCTGCTTAGTATCCTTAGGCAGGCAGTAGCCTCCATAGCCGAAAGATGGGTTGTTATAGTGGGTGCCAATACGAGGGTCAAGTCCCACGCCATTGATAATAGCCTGAGTATCAAGACCCTTAATCTCGGCATATGTATCCAACTCATTGAAATAACTTACACGCAACGCTAAGTAGGTGTTAGCAAAGAGTTTTACCGCCTCAGCCTCGGTAAGACCCATAAACAGAGTCTCCACATCCTGTTTTACAGCCCCCTGCTTGAGCAGGTCGGCAAAGGTACGGGCTGCCCTATCCAAACGCTCATCACCATCAGGACGACCAACAATAATACGACTCGGATAGAGGTTGTCATACAGAGCCTTGCTCTCTCGAAGAAACTCTGGCGAAAAGAGGATATTTCGGCTACCCGTTTTGCGGCGTATCTGCTCGGTAAAGCCAACCGGAATGGTACTCTTGATAACCATTATCGCATCCGGATTGTAGCGCATAACCAAGTCTATAACGCTCTCTACTGCTGAGGTATCAAAGAAGTTACGCTTGCTGTCATAGTTTGTCGGAGCAGCAATGATAACATACTCCGCCTCGCTATACGCCTCCTGGGCATCGAGCGTTGCCACAAGGTTTAATTCCCGCTCGGCAAAATACTTCTCGATATACTCATCCTGAATGGGCGATATACGCTGGTTAATCATCTTTACCCTCTCGGCAATGATATCTACCGCCACAACCTGATTGTGCTGCGAAAGTAGTGTAGCCATACTCAAACCTACATAACCCGTTCCTGCTACTGCGATTTTCATAGAACCCTTCTGAATTTTATTCAATAATCTCTAATAATTCCTTCTCAATTTTGGGTGTCGCTACAGCCGCTATACCCTCAATTTTGACTACCACGCGGCGGTCTCTTACACCCGACAGTTTTGTCAAAATACCCTGCGCGCCAACAAACACCCCGCCAATAATACGGACCTTCGTCCCAACCCTCAAATCGACACTCTGAACATCAAGCACCATCAGGCGCTCATCCTCACTACCCGTAACAAGTATAAAGCTACGCATCTGCTCCTCAGGCACCCTCATAGGTTGGTAGAGGTTGTCCTTAGTGTGCATCACATAACGCAAATACGGAAGTTCAAAATGCTTGATTTCGTCAATAGTACTACGGTCCGAGTGGATAAAAATATAGTTGTGCACCAGCGCTCTGCGCTGCATAGATACTCGACCATTAGACAACCGCCTGCGCTGCAACTTTGTCGGTACAAAACTCTCTACCCCAATCTCATCCAAACGCCGCTTAGCAACCATCTCCCGCTGATAAGTAACACGGAGAACATACCACTCTATCTGTTGGTCAGTCGATTGCATAAATTACCGAAAAGGGCGTATTTTGGGGACATTGGTAACCTTATAACACACTGATTACCAACCAATTAAACAAAATCAACTCAACTTTGGTGTATTGCATATTTACGCGCACACCACAGCATCAAGCAAAGATAAACAAAAGTCTTGATAAATCAAAGGTTTTAGAACTTTATTTTCATTTTTAGAGCCAATTTAACCACGGCAGAACTCTTTTATTCTCTATTGTTTGATATTCGAACAATAAGCAAGACAAATGTTGCGACAAAAAAAGTCGCAAACAGCATAAAAGAGTAGGAAAAATAAATTTTAAGCAACTTCTATTCGTTAATTATGACAGTTTGTTTTAACAAAATTGCTAACTTTGTGACAAATTGTCAAAGACTCTGCCAACTTTACCGTCATATATAGCTTTGGCACAGCTATTGGACAGCAGAGGGCAAACAGAAAATTTTAACCAAAAAAAGTATAAAGTTATGATTAAACCACTTTCAGACAGAGTTCTTATTCTGCCAAATCCGGCAGAGGAGAAGACCGCCGGAGGTCTTATTATTCCGGACACAGCAAAAGAGAAGCCACTTGCAGGCACTGTTATCGCTGTAGGTCCCGGCACTAAGGATGTTACTATGGAGGTTTGTCAGGGCGACCAGGTTCTCTATGGCAAGTACTCCGGCACCGAGGTTAACCACCAGGGCGTTAACTATATTATTATGAAACAGTCAGAGATTTTGGCTGTTGTAGAGGAGTAATTATTAACAATCAGATAACAAAAACCGTTTTGATTTTAGAGAGAATTTACAACGCCCTCGCAGACAATTAAACCGCAGCATACTATAGTTATGTGAGGATTTAATTGGCAAGAGAAAGGAAGTAAAAGTCCTATAAAATCGAAACCAAGATTAAAGAGATAAGGTATTATGGCAAAGGAAATTAAATATAATATTGAGGCGCGAGACCTTCTAAAGGAGGGTGTGGATGCGTTGGCAAATGCGGTAAAGGTAACATTGGGTCCAAAGGGCAGAAATGTGATTATTGATAGAAAGTTTGGTGCGCCGCAGGTAACAAAGGATGGAGTGACGGTAGCTAAGGCAGTAGAGTTGGAGGACTCATTTGCAAATATGGGTGCTCAGATGGTACGCGAGGTGGCATCTAAGACAAATGACGATGCGGGCGACGGTACAACGACAGCAACAGTGCTTGCACAGGCTATTATCGGCGTAGGACTTAAGAATGTTACCGCAGGTGCAAACCCTATGGATATCAAGCGCGGTATTGACAAGGCGGTATCAACTGTAGTAGCATCACTTCGTGCTCAGTCTCAGGAGGTTGGCTCAGATAATGCGAAGATTGAGCAGGTGGCTACAATCTCGGCAAACAACGACAACACCATTGGCAAGTTGATTGCCGAGGCTATGGCTAAGGTCAACAATGAGGGTGTTATTACCGTTGAGGAGGCTAAGGGCACAGAGACACATGTAGAGGTTGTTGAGGGTATGCAGTTTGACCGCGGATATATCTCTCCATACTTTATGACCGACACTGAGAAGATGTTGGCAGAGCTTGACAAGCCATATATCCTTATCGCAGATAAGAAGATTTCGACAATGAAGGAGCTGATGGGTGTATTGGAGCCTGTAGCACAGAGCGGTCGCGCGCTGCTTATCATTGCTGAGGATGTTGACGGCGACGCTCTATCTGCATTGGTTGTAAACCGTCTGCGCGGCTCTTTGAAGATTGCCGCTTGTAAAGCCCCAGGTTTTGGCGACCGCCGCAAGGAGATGCTTGAGGACATTGCAACACTGACAGGCGCAACAGTAATCTCAGCCGACAAGGGTATGAGAATAGAGGAGGCTACTTTGGCTATGCTCGGTTGTGCAGAGAAGGTTACCTTGACAAAGGAGAGCACCACTATCGTTGACGGATGTGGCGACAAGCAGGCTATTGCTGACCGCGTAGCTATGATTCGCGCCTCTATCGAGGTATCAAAGTCTGACTACGACCGCGAGAAGCTTCAGGAGCGCCTTGCAAAGCTCGCCGGTGGCGTGGCTGTACTCTATGTAGGTGCCGCTACAGAGGTTGAGATGAAGGAGAAAAAGGACCGCGTAGATGACGCTTTAGCAGCTACCCGTGCAGCTGTTGAGGAGGGTATTGTTCCAGGTGGTGGCGTGGCTTACATCCGCGCAACAGCCGCTTTAGAGGGTCTTAAGGGCGAGAATGACGACCAGACTACAGGTATTCAAATCGTTAAGCGCGCTATTGAGGAGCCACTGCGACAGATTGTTTCAAATGCCGGTGGCGAGGGTTCTGTTGTAGTCAATAAAGTACGCGAGAGCGAGGGCAACTTCGGCTACAATGCTCGTGATGACCGCTATGAGGATATGTTGGTAGCTGGTATTATCGACCCTACAAAGGTGTCGCGTGTAGCTCTTGAGAACGCAGCATCTATTGCCTCTATGTTCCTGACAACCGAGTGCGTTCTTGCCGAGAAACCTACTGAAAACCCTGTGCCTGCAATGCCTGCTGGAGGTATGGGCGGTATGATGTAATCGTTGCCGCCAATGCCACTCTTTAAGTGGGCGGTATGATGTAATCAGCGCGGCTTTTAGACAGCAATGCTGTTGTTACAATAAAAGGACTTGCCTTTGCAAATAAACTTGCAGGCAGTCCTTTTATTGTAACACCTACTCCGTAGGCTCTGAAAGCCGAAAACGCTCTGATATACAGTATAGTATAAAATATTGACATTCCCCCTAAATCCCCCTTTGGCAAAGGGGGACTTGGTCGTAGTAGCGGGCAGAGAAATCTGCCCACTTCTCCTCCGAGGTGCAACGAATAGGGCTCGGTTTCTTGAGAACGCAGCATCTATCGCCTCTATGTTCCTGACAACCGAGTGCGTGCTTGCCGAGAAACCTACTGAAAACCCTGTGCCGCCAATGCCACTCTTTGTATGGGCGGGATGATGTAATGGCGATATCACAACACAAAAAAATGGGAGTGTCTAACAAGTTTTTCAGACACTCCCATTTTGTTAGAAGTTGTATAACAAGAGGAATTTCAAGGCTTGCGTAGCCCGAAAAAGCGGAGTTTACTCGGCGTAAATGAGCATTTTGAGGGCAAGCGTAACGCAGAAATCACCTTGTTAGACAGTTTCTTTTGTACTACAGAGACCCTAATTCTCAGAGGTAGTAACGAGCACCTCGCCTTCGATATAAGCCTGCAAAGCTCGCGCTATTCCGTGTCCGAATTTTCTCATCTTGTCAGGATAGACAAGTTTGCCATTGGCATACGCAAATGGAATTTCGAAAGTACGGCAAATCTCGATATTCTTTATATTGGCTGACACCCAACCTGTAACATTGAGTCCATCTGTATAGTTACTGCCCTTATTCCAGCTGACACCATATGGGAGATTATCAGAGGCTTTGTAATTCAAATCTCCCTCCTGATACTTCTCTATAAGAGCCGAGAAGTTGTACTCGCCAACTCCGTTAAACTCCTTATATGGGGTGTAGATATAGTTATCGTTGTATTTATAGAGCTTCGGATTATGAAAGTCCATAAACACCTGCGGTTCTGTTTCAGCCATAAGACTTGCTAAAGCGGCAGTTTCAGGATATAGGAACTCTGTATAATCGCGATTATGGTCGTGCGGAAGGCGCCACTTACCCTGGTCGCCCTCGACAGCTCCATCCATATCCACGAAAGGTACAACCGTCAGCTCAACATTATCTCTCAACCACACCCCCAACGGACTATCCTCAAGGAATGCGGCTACGAAACCCTCCATAACATAGGCAGCAGGTGCCTCCGAGCAGTGATGACGAGCACTCACAACAACAGATTTCTTCGGCAGAGATTTTTGTGTAGTCATCCTAAAAAATGGCACATCTCTACCCTTGCGACTCTTACAAAGCACCCCTGTTTCAAACTCGCCCTTATGGTTGCGATTTTTCAAGAATGTCTCCCACATCTCAGGGGTGTAAGGATGACACTCATAAAACCAAACCTCTTTAGCATCAGTCGGAAATGCATATGTAAAAGTGTGCGGAGTAGAGCCCTCCTCCGCTAAATATTCGTAACTGTTATTCTTATCGAGCGACACAAGCGGACCACGCTCACAAAGTGCAAAACTCTTTGTAAATACAAAAGTCAGTCTCTTACCTTGCGCCCCTCTTACACGAAATGCCCAATAAAACCAAGCCTTCTTCGAGCCTCGTAGCTGCTGATGCACATAGACCGTATCGTTGAGCATTCGCTCAAAGACAATATTACCCGCAGGAACCTGATCATCAACAACAACCTCTTTCGGCGTGCAGGAGATAGATAATAACCCTGCCAAAACAGCCACAATAATCAAACAAATCTTTTTCATCGTTATTTTGTACTTTCATACAAAGTTAAAAAACTTTTTCCAATTTACACAGCGTCAATCGGTATTTCTTCGAGTCGATGGGATATACTAAAGTATTTCCCATTAACGAGATAAAGGTTATTAGATGTCGTTATGCTTTTTTCACGATAAAATATTTGGTATTTTCATTTTAATGTACTATTTTTGTGGTGTGAATGAGTGAAGGGGACGAGTAAGTCCCCTTATTTTGTGTCACAATGTAACCGATATTTTTTATAACACTATGGATATTAATAAGTTAGTAGCAACAGTAGAAGACTTTCTCAAGGAGAGTGATGTTTTTGTGGTTGAGTGTACTGCAACGCCATCGAATGAAATTTCGCTTATTCTCGATGCTGACAGCCGAGTATCAATTGACACTTGTGTAGCCGTTTCACGCGCTGTGGATGAGGTTTTTGACCGCGACATTGAGGACTTTTCGCTTACCGTTGCCTCAGCGGGCATTGGCGAACCCCTGAAGCTACTGCGTCAATATCGCAAGATTATCGGCTCCCCTATTGAGGTATTACTCACTGATGGCATAAAAATTCTTGCCATCTTGGATGATGCCAACGAGCAGGGCATAACAATCTCTTACGACGAGAAGGTTGCCGTTGAGGGCAAGAAACGCAAAGAGGTTCAGCACACTGTACGCACGCTGAGTTTCGAGCAAATAAAGACAGCAAAAGAATATTTAGATTACAAATAATAAAAATCAAAAACGATGAACAACTTAAATCTTATCAGCAACTTTGCAGAGTTCAAAGAGCTGAAGAGCATTGACAAGTCAACCATGATTGGTGTTTTGGAGGATGTGTTCCGCCATGCCCTCCAGAAGCAGTATGGCACAGACGAGAATTTCGATGTAATCATCAATGCAGACAAGGGCGACCTTGAGATTTGGCGCAACCGCATTGTTGTTGCCGACGAGGAGTTTGAGGACGAGGTTCGTCAAATCTCCCTCTCTCAAATTCAGGCTATCGACCCTTCGTATGAGGTAGGCGATGAGTACACCGACTCTATCAGCTTTGACTCTTTTGGTCGCCGTGCAGTACTTTCGCTGCGTCAAAATTTAGCTTCGCGCATCTTAGACTTTGAGAAGGCGACTCTCTACGAGAAGTATCGTGACCGCGTGGGTGAGATTATCTCCGGCGAAATCTACTCGGTAGGTCGTCGTGAGGTTATTATCCTTGATGATGAGGACAACGAGCTGCTTTTGCCTCGTCAGGAGCAAATTCCGGGCGAGTTCTACCACAAGGGCGACACCCTGAAGGCTATTGTTAAGAGTGTGGAGATGAACAACAACCAGCCAAAGATTATCCTCTCTCGTACTGCTAACCAATTCTTGGAGCGTCTTTTTGAGGCTGAGGTTCCTGAGATTTATGATGGTCTTATTACCATTAAGAAGATTGCCCGCATACCGGGCGAGAGAGCGAAGGTTGCTGTAGAGTCTTATGACGACCGCGTAGACCCTGTTGGCTCTTGTGTTGGTATGAAGGGTTCGCGCATCTACACCATTGTTAAGGAGTTGCACAACGAGAATATTGATGTTATCAACTTTACAACAAATACCAAACTGCTCATTCAGCGTTCACTTAATCCGGCAAAAACCACCGAGATTATCGTTGACGAGGAGCGTCAGACTGCATCAGTATACCTCGACCCAGACCAGGTATCACTCGCTATTGGTAAGGGCGGTCTGAATATCCGTCTTTCAAAGATGCTTACCGGCTACAACATCGATGTATACCGTAACATCGAGGGCGGAGACTTCCCTATCAACGAGTTTTCAGATGTTATTGATGCTTGGCAGATTTCAGCCCTTACTGAAGCCGGCTTGGACCGTGCAAAGGCTATCATCGCCCTCTCTGCCGAGGAGGTTGCCGAGCGTGCTGACTTAGAGGTTGAGCAGGCTGAGAATATCATCGCTATCCTAACCCGTGAGCTTGAGCAGAGCGAGAGTAGTGAGGAGTAATCCGTTCTTCCAATCCTATGTTGCAGGATAGAATGCAACAAACACAACATTTGTCAAATAAAAAAAGGAATAATATATGGAGAACGAAAATAAGAATTTACGCCTTATTCGTGTTGCGAAAGAGTTTAAGGTGGGTATTAATACCCTGATAGACTTTTTGCAGAAGAAGGGCATTGTTATAGACAATTCGCCGAATACATTTATCAGTTCTGAGGCTTATGCCTTAGCAGAGAAGGAGTTTGGTGCCAACCGCGCCACAGCCTCTGCTCGTGACAGTGTACGAGAGAAGATATCCACAAAGCAGGCATCGGTATCTATCGAGGAGCCTAAGCAGGAGTCTAAGCGCACTATCGATATCAAGGATGAGATACCGCAGCAGCCTCGTATCTTGGGTCGTGTGGAACTTGATAAGAAGGGCAACATTGTAAAACCGTCATCAAAGAGCGAGCCTAAGGAGGTTGAGCAGCCAAAGGTTGAGCAACCAAAGGCTAAAGTAGAGCCTCAGCAGCCAAAGGTGCAGAA
The DNA here is from genome assembly GCA_045592005.1 of Alistipes sp. Taxonomy (GTDB): domain Bacteria; phylum Bacteroidota; class Bacteroidia; order Bacteroidales; family Rikenellaceae; genus Alistipes. Next base: position 8,372 of record JAZNTY010000220.1, read on the forward strand.
GGCACCACAGCAACCTAAGCCACAGCCACAGCAGCCAAAGCCACAGGCTGAACAGCCAAAAGTTGAGGTTAGGGAGCATAAGGTAGGTGCCGAGTTCCGCCAGACCGAGGCTCCAACACTTGCCGGTCCTCAGATTTTGGGCAAGATGGATGTTTCAGGTATGGTTCCGGGTGGCAAGCGCCGTAAGAAGATTAAGGAGGAGAAGGTTGATATCTCCCGTCAGCAGCCGCAGCAGCAGAGTGGCGGTAAGAAGAAGCATCAGGACAATCGTCCAAACAACCAAAACAACCAAAACAACCAACAGCAGCAGGGTGGCGGTAAGAAGAAGCACCAAAAGCCACAGCCAAAGCCTGTAGTTCGTCCAGAGGTTTCGGACGAGGAGGTCTCAAAGCAGGTTAAGGATACCCTTGCCCGCCTGACCGCTAAGGGTGCTAAAAATAAGGGAGCAAAGTACCGTAAGGAGAAGCGCGAAGAGGTTCGTGAGCGTATGAACGAGGCTGTAGAGCGCGAGGAGATGGAGCGCAAGGTGCTCAAGGTTACTGAGTTTGTAACCGTAAGCGAGCTTGCTACAATGATGAATGTCTCAGCTATGGAGGTTATCTCGGCTTGTATGAACCTCGGTCTTATGGTATCTATCAACCAGCGTCTTGATGCTGAGGCTTTGGTTGTTGTTGCTGAGGAGTTTGGCTTTACTACCGAATTTGTGTCGGTGGAGATACAGGAGGCTATTGGCGACGAGGAGGTAGATGCTACCGAGGACCTTGTTCCGCGTCCTCCTATTGTAACCGTTATGGGTCATGTTAACCACGGTAAGACTTCGCTGCTCGACAATATCCGTAAAACCAATGTCATCGCTGGCGAGGCAGGAGGTATCACACAGCACATCGGTGCCTACTCCGTTGAGCTTAATGGTCAGAAGATTACCTTCCTTGATACTCCGGGTCACGAGGCATTTACCGCTATGCGTGCCCGTGGTGCTAAGATTACCGATGTGGCTATTATTATCGTTGCTGCTGATGACAGTGTGATGCCACAGACCATTGAGGCTATCAACCACGCTCAGGCAGCGGGTGTGCCTATGGTCTTTGCAATCAATAAGATTGATAAGCCGGCAGCCAATGTTGAGCGCATTAAGGAGCAGCTTGCGGGTATGAACTATCTTGTTGAAGATTGGGGCGGTAAGTACCAGAGTCAAGATGTATCGGCAAAGCAGGGACTCAACCTTGACAAGCTCCTTGAGAAGGTACTCCTTGAGGCTGAGATGCTTGACCTGAAGGCAAACCCTAACAAGCGCGCTAAGGGTGCTGTTATCGAGTCTACCCTCGACAAGGGTCGTGGTTATGTAGCCACAGTGCTTGTTCAGGACGGTACTCTGCGTGTGGGCGATGTGGTTCTTTCGGGAACATATACCGGTCGTGTTAAGGCTATGTTTGACGAAAACGGCAAGAAGGTTACCTCTGCCGGACCTGCAACACCTGTGCAGCTGCTCGGTCTAAACGGTGCTCCACAGGCGGGCGACTCATTCAATGTTATGGAGGACGACCGCTCAGCCCGCGAAATAGCCAACAAGCGTGAGCAGCTTCAGCGTATGCAAGGCATTATGACCCAGAAGCATGTTACTTTGGACGAGATTGGTCGCCGTATTGCTATCGGCTCATTCAAGGAGCTCAATATCATCGTCAAGGGCGATGTAGACGGTTCAGTGGAGGCTATGTCGGGCTCACTTATTAAGTTGTCAAAGGAGACCGTGCAGGTAAATGTTATCCACGCAGCCGTAGGTCAGATTTCGGAGAGTGATGTACTGCTCGCAACAGCCTCAAATGCTATTATTATTGGCTTCCAGGTGCGTCCATCAGCCGCAGCCCGCCGTTTGGCAGAGAAGGAGGAGATTGAAATCCGTCTCTACTCTATCATCTACGACGCTATCAACGAGATTAAGGATGCTATTGAGGGTATGCTTGAACCTGTTATGAAGGAGGAGATTGTCTGCTCTATCGAGGTTTTGGAGACCTTCAAGATATCCAAAGTTGGTACTATCGCCGGAGGTATGGTGCGCGAGGGTAAATTGCAGCGCAACACCCCTATCCGCGTTATTCGTGACGGTATCGTTACCCACACCGGTCGTTTGGGCTCACTTAAGCGTTTCAAAGATGATGTTAAGGAGGTCGTTTCAGGTCAAGATTGCGGTCTGAATATCGAGTCATACAACGATATTAAAGTCGGCGATATCATCGAGGGCTACGAGCAGGTAGAGGTCAAAAGAAAATAAAACAACTATATAGAAACCTATAATTACTAAATTTCAAACACTATGATTAAGTTTGTAACAGCAGAAGAGGCTGTAAAGGTAATCAAGTCAGGTGATCACATTCACCTCAGTTCAGTGGCATCGGCTCCTCAGTGCCTTATCAAAGCTATGTGTGAGCGCGGTCGCAATGGCGAGTTTAAGGATGTCCACATCCACCACCTCCACACCGAGGGTCCTGCACCGTATGCAGACCCAGAGTTTGAGGGCGTATTCCAGCTCGACTCATTCTTCGTGGGTGGTAATGTTCGTAAGGTAACCCAGAGCGGTTATGCTGACTACATTCCAATCTTTTTGAGCGAGACCCAGAAGCTCTATCGTAGCGGCGCTGTACCTTGTAATGTAGCTATGATTCAGGTATCTACCCCTGACAAGCACGGCTATGTATCTCTCGGTACATCTGTAGATGCTACCCTTGCAGCTGTTGAGTGCGCAGAGCATGTTATTGCAGTGGTAAACAAGTATGTTCCACGCGCCTTTGGTGATGCTATGATTCACTGCTCACAGATTGAGTACTTCGTAGCTGACGACCAGCCACTTGAGGAGGCTCACTTCGCAGAGCCAAATGAGGTTGAGACCAAAATCGGTAACCTCTGCGCAGGTCTTATCGAAGATGGCGCAACTCTTCAGATGGGTATCGGTGCTATTCCAAATGCAGTGCTCGCACAGCTCGGTGGTCACAAGAACCTCGGTGTTCATACCGAGATGTTCGCCGATGGCGTACTTCCACTCGTTGAGAAGGGCGTTATTAACGGTGCTGCAAAGAATATTGATAAGGGCAAGATGGTATCTACCTTCCTTATGGGTTCACAGCGCGTATACGACTTTATTGACGACAACCCAGGCGTGCTTATGATGGATGTGGGCTACACTAACGACCCATATATCATCGCTAAGAACGACCGCGTGACCGCTATCAACTCAGCCCTTCAGGTAGACCTCACCGGTCAGGTTTGCGCAGACTCTCTGGGCCGCAAGTTCTACTCTGGCGTAGGTGGTCAGATTGACTTTATCTACGGTGCATCGCTCTCTAAGGGTGGTAAGGCAATCATCGCAATGCCTTC
>JAZNTY010000221.1:0-2611 GCA_045592005.1 Alistipes sp.
TTACTATAACGACAATAGCAGCTACGATGCTGCACAGGAGCAAAACTGCACTATCGGCGTCTATCGCCTTACGATGAAGACGGGTTCGGACAACTTCCGCCAATCCTCTATTCAGGGCGTTATGAAGCGCATCAAGGCTAAAGGTGCTCAGGTTATCATCTATGAGCCGTCGTTGGAAGATGGCTCCACATTCTTTGGTAGCCGTATTGTCAACGATTTGACTCAGTTTAAGCACCTCTCGCAGGCTATTATCGCTAACCGCTATGATAGCTGTTTGGATGATGTCGCAGAGAAGGTCTATACCCGCGATATTTTTAGAAGAGATTAGCGATGAAGAGTATTCTTGTTACCGGAGCTGCCGGCTTTATCGGAGCAAACCTTGTGGAGCGCCTGCTGACAACAGAGCAGGGCGTTGCTGTAGTCGGCTTAGATAGCGTGAACGACTACTATGACCCCGCTATCAAGGAGTATCGCCTTCGCCGCTTAACCTCTGTGGCGGAGCGCTGCTCGCACAATAGCTGGCTCTTTGTTAAGGGCAATATTGCCGATAGAGCGCTTGTCGACAGCTTGTTTACCCAGCATCAGTTTGATATTGTTGTCAACCTTGCAGCTCAGGCGGGCGTAAGATATTCGATAACTAACCCCGATGCCTATATAGAGAGCAATATCATCGGTTTTTATAATATCCTTGAGGCTTGCCGTCATAGCTACGATAATGGGGCAAAAGGCGTTGCGCACCTTGTCTATGCCTCGTCATCATCTGTCTATGGCAGCAATGAGAAGATACCTTACTCTACGGACGATAAGGTCGATAACCCTGTGAGCCTCTATGCGGCTACCAAGAAGAGCAACGAGCTTATGGCTCACGCCTATAGTAAGCTCTACAATATCCCCTCTACGGGCTTGCGCTTCTTTACGGTCTATGGTCCTGCGGGTCGCCCCGATATGGCATACTTCGGCTTTACAGATAAGCTGCGCCGCGGGGAGAAGATAAAAATTTTTAACTATGGCAACTGCCGCCGCGACTTTACATATATCGACGATATTGTCGAGGGTGTGCAACGCGTTATGCACCGCGCTCCGGAACGCAAAAAAGGTAATGATGAACTCCCTGTGCCTCCGTATGCGGTCTATAATATCGGCAATAGCAGTCCGGAAAACCTTCTGGACTTCGTGGATATCCTGCAACAAGAACTTGTCGCTACGGGAGTCCTGCCTACAGACTACGACTTTGAGAGCCATAAGGAACTTGTTGCTATGCAACCAGGCGATGTTGCAGTAACCTACGCCGACACCACCGCCCTTGAGCGCGACTTTAATTTCAAACCACATACACCACTGCGCACCGGTCTTCGCGCCTTCGCTAAGTGGTACAAAGAGTTTTATGGGTAAATTTAGAAAATTATACAACGCTGATTTGATAAGATATGCAGGCTCCCCAGGGTGGTACCTGCGCCGCTTGTTGTACTATTTTAGAAAATCGCAAACAACACAATTTAAGCCTTTACAACTGCTGTGGAGAGTGCTCTATCGTACTGTCGCATTGCGCCGAGGCATTGAGATGAGTTCGCAAACAAATATCGGGGGGGGGCTGTATATCGGGCACGCATACAATATTACAATCAACGCAGCGGCAAAAATTGGACGAAATTGTAATATTCATAAAGGAATTGTTATTGGGCAAACTAATAGAGGAGATAATAAGGGCGTTCCTACTATTGGCAATGAGGTATGGATTGGAATTAATACAGCAATTGTTGGAGGTATAACCATCGGCGACGATGTGCTTATCGCCCCCAATAGCTTTGTAAATGTAGATGTTCCATCTCATTCGATAGTCTACGGCAACCCTTGTGTTATCAAACACCGTGACCACGCCACCGAAGGATATATAAACCGAAAAGGGTAGAAATGAGCAACCTCAAAGCGAAAATATCACAAATCACTAAAAATAAAGATGCAAGAACCCTTGCAAGCAATTTTGTGTGGTTGTCTGCTTTACAAGTTGCGAGTTATATCTTCCCACTTATTACTATACCATATCTGGCAAAGGTAATCGGTACTGATGGTTTTGGAAAAATTGCCTTTGCATCTGCTATTATGGTTTGGGTACAAACGATTGCTGATTGGGGATTTAATCTTACGGCAACAAGAGATGTGGCACAAAATAGAGATGATACGAATAAGGTTTCAGAGATATTTTCAAATGTTTTATGGTCTCGTTGTCTTTTAGCTTTAGGCTCCTTTGCAATACTATTGTTGTTGATATTTGTAGTTCCAAAGTTTTATGAGAATAGAACTGTTATATTGGTAACATTCTTGATGATTCCGGGACACATACTCTTCCCTGATTGGTTTTTTCAGGCTGTGGAAAGAATGAAATACACAACCATATTCAATGTGTTGCTCAAATTCCTCTTTACAGTTGCAGTGTTTGTATTTGTTAAAGATAGAGAAGATTATATTTTGCAACCGTTGTTTACATCCATTGGGTATGTTTTATGTGGTATCATTTCTTTATATTTAATTATTGTAAAGTGGGGGATAAAACTACATAAGCCATCATTTAAGAAAATATTATCAACCATTAAAAGTAGTACAGATGTCTTTG
>JAZNTY010000222.1:0-2034 GCA_045592005.1 Alistipes sp.
AGGGATAATTGCTATAAACTTCATACTACTCAAGAGCTAATTCAAGAACCTGTTCATTTGTGCGCACATAGTGGAAAGTGATACCTTGAACATACTCGCTCTTTATCTCCTCCACATCCTTGCGGTTATCCTCAGGAATAAGGATAGTGGTTATTCCGGCGCGTTTAGCTGCCAGCACCTTCTCCTTAACGCCGCCAATAGGTGTTACACGACCACGAAGGGTAGTCTCGCCCGTCATAGCTATGCGCTCACGCACCTTACGACCGGTATAGGTTGACACTATAGAGGTTATCATCGTAATACCCGCGCTCGGACCGTCTTTAGGCACGGCACCCTCAGGGACATGTATATTCAGGTCGTGCTTCTCAAAGAGCTCTGGGTTGATGCCAAGCTGTTTGTGATGTGCCATAACCCACTCGTAGGCAATGGTGGCAGACTCCTTCATAACATCGCCCAAGTTGCCGGTAAGAGAGAGTTTACCCTTGCCTGGGGTAAGCAGCGACTCTATGTAGAGTATATCGCCACCAACGGCTGTCCACGCAAGACCGGTAACAACGCCAACCATATCCTTAATCTCATATTGGTCGTTCAAATACTTAGGCTTACCCAAAATCTTCTCTACATCGGCAGTGGTAAGTAGGGCATTATACTCCTCCTCAAAGGCTATATTCTTAGCTATGTGGCGGGCTATTTTGGCGATATTCTTATCCAACGCACGCACACCCGACTCGCGAGTATACTCAGCGATAATCTTCTCCAAAACCTCTGCGGAGAGCTGCATATCGCCCGACTTAAGACCGTGAGCCTCGCTCTGCTTGCTTATAAGGTGGTTGGTGGCAATCTCTATCTTATCCTCAAGGATATAACCTGAGATATTTATCAGCTCCATACGGTCACGCAGCGCCGGACTTATGGCACTAATATCGTTTGCGGTGGCTATAAAGAGCACCTTCGATAGGTCATACTCCACATCAAGGTAGTTGTCGTGGAAGGTGGTGTTCTGCTCAGGGTCAAGAACCTCCAAGAGTGCTGATGAGGGGTCGCCGTGGTTGGAGACGGTCAACTTATCTACCTCGTCTAAGATGATTACCGGATTAGACGAACCGCAGCGCTTAATGGTCTCAATAACACGACCTGGCATAGCCCCAATATATGTGCGGCGATGACCTCTAATCTCGGACTCGTCGTGCAGACCGCCTAAAGCTATTCTGCCAAACTTACGACCTAAGGCTGTGGCTACGCTCTTACCTAAAGAGGTCTTACCTACTCCCGGAGGACCGTAAAGACAGAGTATCGGCGACTTCAAATCGCCCTTGAGCTTTATTACAGCTAAGTGCTCCAAAATGCGCTCCTTGACCTCCTCCAAACCAAAATGGTCAGCATCAAGCTGCTTGCGAGCACAACTCAAATCGAGGTTGTCTTTGGTGGTGTAGTCCCACGGCAACTCAAGCATAAGGTTGAGATAACTCATCTGTATGGAGTACTCGGCAATAGCCGGGTTAAGACGCTCTAACTTAGATACCTCCTTGTCAAAGAGCTCGGCAATCTCCTTTTTCCACTGCTTGCTCGCAGCTGCCTCGCGCAGTCGCTCTATATCGCCGCTGACATCGTCGCCTAACTCCTCCTGAATGGTACGCATCTGCTGCTGAAGGTAGTAGTCGCGCTGCTGCTTGTCTATCTCGGTCTTAACCTTCTCCTGTATGGACTGCTTAAGTTCAAGGAGTTGCTGCTCGCGGATAAGTATCTCCAACAACTTGCGGGAACGAGCCAATAGACCAGGGGCTTCGAGTAGCGACTGACGGTCATCATCCGAAAACTCAAGGTTGGAACAGATGAAGTTTATCGTGCCACGCTGCGAGTCGATGTTCTTTATGGCAAATGTCGCCTCCTTAGGGATGCTCGGCGAGATGTTGATAATGCGCAGGGCGGTATCCCTTACAGCCTCCACTAAGGCGTTAAACTCAGGGTTGTTCTTGTCCGGAGCGGAGTCCAGCAATGTAGTAACCGTAGCCTTGAAAAAAGGCTCTGTGGTAA
>JAZNTY010000223.1:0-8364 GCA_045592005.1 Alistipes sp.
GACCGCTTGGCCTCCGACTTCTTGATACAGGGAGGAAAATATCCACCACCGTACCCGCCTCTAACGATACCACAGGCACCTCAAAGAGCCAATAGTCGCCTTTGGAGAGCGTTGCTGATGGGAAACCTTTTTCATTCAACATCTCGCCCTTTACCAGCTTACCTTTACAACGAAGACTCAAACCGGCGCTCTTAATACCCACAGAGGCAGGGTAGACGCCTGTTTTCACAAATTGAACAACATTTTTATGCTCTCTCTTCTTTGTAAATCGCCACTCTGCGCGGTTACTTTTACTCTCGGCAAAAAGCATCGCAGGCAGAAGAATGAGCACCAACGATAGAAATACTTTTTTCATAATTTCGATACTACTATTTAGGTTTGGTTTAACCTTACAAAGGTACTATTTTTTGTTAAAAAAACAATTATTTCATAAAACTTTGTTTTATAGACAAATATTGATTACATTTGCCCCGCTTTATGAAAATATGTGGACAATATTTTTTAACCAATAAATAAACATTTCAATTTTATCATGAAAAAACAACCTCTAATGGAGTATATCACTCCAACATTCGACCTCTACACGGCGCCTGTAGAGAGCGGATTTGCAGCTACCGGTTTTGAAACAGGTGGCGGAACTATCGAAGACGGAACAGAAAACGATTGGGGAACCCTTTAATTTGAGAGTAGCTATGAAAAATCTGTTCAAATCACTTATGCTTATTGCTGTAGCAGCAATGGCATCTACCTCTTGCTCAACAGAGCAAACTGAGGATTTGGCTCCTATATATAAGTTCTCTGTTTCAGCAAACGCTGTTACAGGCGAGGTTTCTCGTTCTACTTTTGGCGAGCCTAATGGCACCTCATATCCAACCCTTTGGGAGGGTAATGAGGAGATTATTCTCAATGTTAACGCCGATGCCGGTAAGACTACTGAGTCTACAGAGGTTAAATTTAGCGATGACAAGCGTTCTGCATATATCAGCGCCGAGTTTGAGTTAAGTAGCGTCCCTGAGAGCTATACACTTTATGCTCTCAGCCCTGCATCTGCTTGTGTGTATGCAGGCATTACAGCAGACAAAGGCTGGCAGGTTACTATTCCTACAAGCCAGACTCCAATCGCAACCTCTTGCGATCCTAAAGCTCAAGTTCTTATTGGTTCGTCTGAGAGCAAAGCAACCGTTGCCGAGCCATTTACTATGACTTTCAAGCACGCCGTTGCTTATGGTAAGCTTACATTGTCCAACCTTGACCTCAATGGTGCTACCGTACAGTCTGTAACACTAACTTCTGCTAAAAATATCGCTGGTCGTTACTATATCAACCACACCAACGCAGCTTATACCGACAATTCCGGTTCACAGTCTATCACTATCAACACTTCGTCTGTTGAAAATGTATGGTTTGCATGCGCTCCTGTAGATGTATCTAACACAGTCCTTAAGATTACCGTAGGCACCGACAAGGGTACATTCACCAAGGAGGTTACTATGCCGGCTAACCGCGAGTTTGCTGTTGGTAATATTGCTAAGTTTACCGTTGATATGTCCGGTATCGCGTTGGTTGCTCCTGTAAAGTATCAACTTCTGACAAATATCTCAAACCTTACCGTTGGCTCTAAAGTTGTTATTGCAGCTTCTGCCTCTAATGTAGCTATCAGCTCCACACAAAACAACAATAACCGTGGTCAGGCTTCAATCACTAAGAGTAGCGACAAATCATCTATCTCTGACCCAGGCGATGCTGTTGAGGTATTTATGGTCGAAGAGGGTAGTGTTAGTGGTTCTTTTGCTCTTAAGGCAACTAAGCAGGCTGGTTATATCTATGCAGCATCTTCAAGCAGCAATTATTTAAGAACACAGACAACCAAAAACGCCAACGCATCGTGGAGTATTACCGTAACCTCAGCAGGTGTTGCCACGATTAAGGCTCAGGGCACAAATACACGAAATTGGCTTCGACACAATAGCTCTAGTAGTCTATTCTCTTGCTACGGTTCCGGTCAGGCAGATGTTGTAATCTACTATATTCCTGGCGAGGAGCAGGAGCCTGACACCACACCATCTATCGTTCCTCAAAGTGCAAGCATCGAGGTTGAAGCAGACGCGACATCAGCAGAGGTTAACATTACCCTTAATAATATTACCGAAGAGGTTGATGCCGAATGGACTGCCGATTGGATTACGGATGCTTGGGTTGAAGATGGTGTTCTATATATTGAGTGTAAAGCAAACGATACTACCAATGAGCGTCCTGCAACGATTACCATGACCGCCAACGGCGCTACTGCAACCGTTACTGTAACACAGAAGGGTAAAGTTCCTACTACAGTAGAGACTCTTCCTACAATCGACAAAACCGCATACTACACCTTCAAGAAGGCTACAACATTCAGCAGCGCTAAGTGGTACGCTATCGTAGCTAACGGCAAGGCAGCAACTGCCCTTACCTCTAACTATGGTTACTTGCAGGTTATTAATGCCCAAACCGCCGAGACTATCGTATTGCCTGCAAACTGCGCATTTGGTTTCACATCAACCGACGGCGGTTATCTAATGCAGCAGTATGACAGCAAGTATATGTACCAGACCGGCACTTACGACTCATTCAATGTATCTACATCAATTCCTACTGAGGGTGGCGTTTGGAGTGTAGACTACACTGATAACACAGCTTCCATTAAAAACATCTCTGTTGAAAAGTATATACAGTATGATACAACATATAACTCATACGGTAGCTACAGCTCACAAACATATGTAAAACCTGCACTCTATGAGCTTGTAGAGGTTAGCAACGAGCCTATCCTTATATCACTCAGCTCAACCGCGCTGACATTCTCTTATGAGGGTGGTGCTCAGAGTGTAACAGCTACTACCTATGCTACTGCAACCCTCAGCGCAACCTCTAATGTTGATTGGGCTACAGCCACCGTTTCCGGTAATACCATTACCATTACCGCAACAGAGAACTCAACTACCGAGACTCGCAATGGCGTTATCACAGTTACTTATGGCGATAGCTCAAAGACTGTAGCAGTAGCCCAGGGAGGAGTTCCTACAGGCGACAGTACAACAACAACTCTAACCTTTGAGGACAATACGACATTCAATCAATGGAATAGTAGCTACATTGCTCGTACAATAGAATTCAATGAGGCTACAGTAAAATTCTCAAGTGCAAATAAACAAACTGGTACCATTACTACTATGCCTGTAACTAAGGGTCAGCCTGTAGAGATTATTATGAAAAATGGTTATATTCTCTCAAGTATCGCTCTTAATTGTAAGCAGTGGGGAAGCAAGGCTCAGACTATAACTTTACATTATAGTACTGATGGTGGTTCTACATATACCAAAACCACAACTACTGCATCAAACTTTGAACTCACTGCAAGTTCTCTTCCTGAAGGAACTAACGCTGTAAAGTTCACATTTAGTAGTACTTCTAATCAGATTGGTATCGCCTCAGCTGAGATAACTTACAACAACTGAACCAACTCTGACGATAATTCGTCTGGTAGCAATACTTCAAAAACAGCGGCTTTCGGACAGTCGTGGGCAGAGTTGCCCGCGGCGTCCGAGGGAAGCGGTTACACAGAGAGTTATAGCAAGTGTGTAAGGCTGATAACCGATGCACCGAAGCAGAGCAATGGTTACTATCGCAGAAACTACTCTATCTGTTACGACACGAAGAATTATGTAGCCCGTTGGGTAGCTTATCCAATGCACAGCTACTACAGAAGTGGAAGCAACAACAGCGAGGAGTTTATTGTCGACCCGAACTTTAGCACCTCTCAGCAGATTGGAAGTACTTACAAAAATAGCTCTTACAATCGCGGTCATCAGTTAGCCAAGGCGCAGCGCAAGGTTACGGCACTTGCCCGTGAGCAGAGCAACTACTACACCAATATGACGCCGCAGAATGCGACACTCAACAGTGGCGAGTGGCTCAAACTTGAAGAGAAGGAGCGCGGGGCGTGGATGTGTAGCGATACGCTCTATATGGTTTCGGGGTGTCATTTTGACAACTACAACACAAAGGTGGCAAATAACGACGGCAAGTCTTGTCCCGCACCAACGCACTACTTCAAGGTAATGCTTCGCACAAAGAGTGGTAATAGTGGTAAAAAGGTCACTGACTGCTCGGCAAGCGAGCTAAAATGCGCAGCCTACCTTGTAGCAAACAGTGCAACGGCAACACCTCAGCTGATGAGCGTAGAGGCATTAGAGAAGATTGTTGGTTTTACATTCTTTGTCAATGTGCCAAACGCGCCGAAAAGTACATACTCAGACTCTGAATGGTAGTAATAAAAAGAGATTGTCCTTCAAAAACTTGTTGGACAATCTCTTTTCATTGAAGTTGTATAACAAGAGTGTTTTTAAGGCTTACAAAGCCCGAAAAGCAGAGTTTACTTGGCGTAAATGAGCATTTTGAGGGCAAGTGTAACGCAGAAAACACCTTGTTATACAGCTTCTTTTTAGTAGTTGCGCTCTCCAAATATACTTGACCCGACTCTAACCATCGTAGAACCACACTCAATGGCGATAGGGTAGTCGTCCGACATACCCATAGACAGAATATCAAAAGAGCTATCAAAGGCTGGTTCTAATTGGTGTTTAAGGGCTGCTATACGCTCAAAATCGCCACGCACAACCTCTTCATCCTCCGTAAAGGTTGCCATACCCATAACGCCGCGAATACGGATATTTTTCAATTTCTCAAAGCCTCCAGAGTGGACAAAAGCGACAAGTTCATCTACATCCCAACCGCTCTTGCTCTGCTCTTGAGTAACATGCACCTCAATAAGGCAGTCGATAACTCTACCACATCGCTGAGCCTCACGGTCTATACACTCGGCAAGACGCTGGCTATCCAACGACTGCACAAGAGCTACAAAGGGCGCTATAGCGCGCACCTTATTGGTCTGGAGGTGTCCAATCATATTCCACTCAATATCTTTAGGCAGACTCTGATATTTGGCAACAAGTTCCTGAACGCGACTCTCGCCAAAGATACGCTGACCGGCATCATAAGCCTCCATAATAGAGTCGGCAGAGTGAAATTTTGACACAGCAACAAGCGTAACATCGGCATTAAGAGTGGCGCGTATATCCGATAATTTAGATGCGATAGACATAATTTTTCAATTTTATCACTGCAAATATAACTCAAAGTGCGAGGCGAAGCAAGATTTTCAGAGAAAATTGTTATCTTTGCCTATTATGAGACGATTTACACTATTTTTAACATTGGTATCGGCGCTCTTTAACCTCTTTGCAGAAGAGATAAGCGCCCCTAAGATTGTACTCGGACCCTACATTCAGGCGTGCGGAGAGAGAGATTTCACAGTGATTTGGAAGAGTGACTGCAACGCTGTAAGTTGGGTAGAGATTGCCCCCGATGACGGCACGCACTTCTACAACACCGCCCGTCAGCAGTTTTTTGAAACTATACACGGTCGTCGCCCTATAGGTTTGTGGCACAAAGTCAAAATTACGGGGCTTGAACCAGGTGTAAAATATCGCTACCGTATACTACACAAGGGCGTAGTGCTCAATCAGGGCAATAAGCGCGTGCGATACAGCGAGAGCAAGGGTAGCAATGTATATCGTCGTCAGCCATACTGCGTTCGCACCCTTAATAGTAGCAGCGCTACGGTGCGCTTTGCTGTGGGCAATGATTTTCACGACAAACCAGAGCTGTTATCGCAACTCTTTAGCAAAGATATTGTCGCAGCCAAAGGTTATGACTTTGTTCTTTTCAATGGCGATATGGTCAGCAGCTTTGAGAGTGAGCAGCGTATGGTCGATGGGGTATTAACACCCGCTGCGACTCAGTTTGCCTCAGAGACACCTCTATTTTATGCTCGTGGCAACCACGAAACCCGCGGTAGCTATGCCACCCACTACTCCGAATTTTTTCCAACTTCAACATCGGCGCCATACTACACATTCAAAGCCGGTCCGGCACTCTTCATCGTATTGGACGCAGGCGAGGATAAGCCAGATAGTGATGTAGAGTATCACGACCTTGTTCGTTACGACCACTATCGTCGGTGTGAGGCTGAATGGTTAAAGTCGGTAGCTCAGAGTGACGATTTTAAGCAGGCGGCAGTAAAGATTGCTATTATTCACATCCCTCCAAAGAGCAATGGCTGGCATGGCGAGGCTGAAGTGGCAAAACTCTTTGTACCTATACTTAACAACGCGGGTATAGATGCTATGTTTTGCGGACATATTCACAAATACCGTTTCACTGAGCCTGGAGAGCAGTTCTCCGGCTGCAACTTTCCGGTAGTATGCAATCCAAATCGTAGCCGTATGGATATCGAGATAACAAAGGAGAAGATTGTCTACAGCATCATTGATACGGAGAATAAAGAGATTGTAACAAACGAAATATCACTAAAACAATAACAATGAAAAGAGTAATTCTAACGCTTGCGCTTGCTGTAGGAGCTATTTCAGCCTATGCTTGCACAAACTTTATCGTAACAAAGGGAGCCTCAACAGACGGCTCTGTAATGGTAACCTACGCCGCCGACTCGCACCAGCTCTATGGCGCGCTATACAAGTACAACCCAGCAAAGAAAGCAGCTACAACAATGCCCGTATATGAGTGGGACACAGGTCGCTACTTAGGCGATATTGCCCAGGCACCTGTTACTTATGCTACAGTAGGTAATATGAACGAACATTCGCTAATCATTACCGAGACTACCTGGGGAGGACTTTCACAGCTTGAGGACCCGAATGGAAAGATTGACTACGGCTCACTGATTTACATCACTCTCCAGCGCGCAAAGACCGCTCGCGAGGCTATTGCCACTATCGTAGAGCTTGCAAATACCTATGGCTACGCATCATCGGGCGAGAGTTTCTCTATTGCAGACGCTGACGAGGCATGGATTATGGAGCTGATAGGCAAGGGAGACTCAAGCAAAGACCCCTCTCGTAGAGGTATTGTCTGGGTGGCTCGCCGTATACCTGATGGATATGTGTCGGCGCACGCTAATCAGGCGCGTATTACCAACATTCCAAAGAACGACCCAACCTGCCTCTACTCTGAGGATGTAATCTCTTTCGCTCGCAAAGAGGGTCTTTTTGAGGGCGATGATAAGGACTTCAGCTTCTGCGACACTTATGCTCCAGCAGATTTTGGCGCACTTCGTGGCTGCGAGGCTCGCGTTTGGAGCTTCTTCCGCTCAGTTACAGAGGGTATGGATGCCTATATAGACTTTGCTATGGGTGTAAATCCAGAGAACAAGATGCCTCTGTGGGTTAAGCCAACCGAGAAGATTAGCCCTAAAAAGCTCTTTGACGCTATGCGCGACCATTACGAGGGTACACCTATGGATATGACAAAGGACCTTGGCGCAGGTGGTCACGGTCTGCCATATCGTTGGCGTCCGATGTACTTTAGTGTAGATGGCGTAGAGTACTGCAACGAGCGCGCAACAGCCACACAGCAGACAGGTTTCTGGCTCTGCGGTCAGGCTCGCAAAGATAAGGTGGGTATTCTCTGGTTTGGCACAGATGATGCAGCAACTTCAGCGCTGACACCTATATATGTAAACACTACAGAAGTTCCGTGGTGCTTAAGCGAGGAGAATGGTTCTATGCTCAAGTACTCTGACACATCACTATTCTGGATAACAAATCGCGTAGCACAGTTTGCATATCTTCGTTACGATATTATCGGCAAGAAGGTGCGCGAGAGTGTAGACGCTTGGGAGAACGCAATGCTTGAGAAGGTAAAGCAGATTGACATTGCCCTTGGCAATACTCCAAAAGCAAAAAAGAGGGCACAGATTGCAACAGAGTTCACTCTTGAGGGCGCGCAACTACTCTTTGACACTTGGGCAAAACTTGATAAGTACCTGATGGTAAAGTACATTGACGGAAATGTCAAGGGCGAGGATGCAAATGGCTTTATTGACAACGGCAATGGCAAGGATATCCCTGGTAAGATTGAGCAACCTGGATACAACGAGAAGTGGAAGAGAGCTGTTGCTGCTGATAATGGCAAAATTCTTGAAGTTGTTAAGTAATAACTAAATAGGGCTATTATATGAAGTACGACTTGATAATCATCGGCAGTGGACCTGCGGGTTATGTAGCAGCAGTTCGCGCCTCTCAATTAGGCAAGAGTGTTGCTCTTGTAGAGAAGGCAGAGGCGGGTGGCACCTGTCTAAACTGGGGTTGCATACCTACCAAAGCACTGCTCAAGAGTGCGCAGGTATACTCATACTGTAAATCTGCGACAAACTATGGCGTGGATATGGAGTGCGAGCCTCAGGCAAACCTTAGCCGAATGGTAGCCCGCTCACGCACCGTAGCGCAGAATATGAATAAGGGTGTG
>JAZNTY010000224.1:0-2762 GCA_045592005.1 Alistipes sp.
CATTTCTATCCCACGGCTGTGCTTGAACAAAGATACGGTTAGTGATGATACGCTCAGCAAGGGAATCGCGAGTAGTGGTCGGGCTGAGCAACCAATCTTTATAATAGGTGTCGGTATGGGTCTTAAAAGAGCCATCAGGATTTCGTTCAAAGCGCTCGTCAGTATATGTGCCGTATTTGTCGGTGTAGAGTTTACTCCACGAATTATACTCAAACAGATGACCTACATAGACAGCCGAGAGGTCCGCCATAGAGAAGTCTCGCTCGGTCATGCGCATAAGTGGTATACCAATAGACTGTTTAATAAAGAAGGAGGTATTTCGATAGAGGTTATTAGCCTCTGACGAAGCCAAACGCATAGGCACACCCGACGGCATCTCAAAAACAGTATCTGTTATAGCCCACTCGCCCACAACACCACCACTCTCCTGTTGGTCGATATGGTTATGGATAAAGGCGGCATGCACCGAGTATCTGCGACCTGTATGGGCAAAGGTAGCAGCAAAGTTTTGATTTTTGACTCTGGAACGGTCATACTTACCTTTGGCGCCACGAGCCTTATAGTTCAGCGAAATGGAGGTCGAAGGGTTGATATTTTGTGAAGCCGTAATCTCAAAATGCTCCTCACGATAGCGTTTCTGACCAGACTCAAGGTAAGTCATCCAAATATATGGATGCTTCATATTATAGAACGGCACATTCTCCAAACTATAGGAGTAGCTATCGTACGGCTGAGCAAAGGTAAACTCGCGCGATAGTGAACGCTCTGCATAGTTCACAGGCTGTGAAGCCTGACCTAAACCGCCGACAGAGTTATTGCCGAGTCGTTTATGCTGATGAGGATAGTCTAAACGCCATAGCGCCAATGTGGTATCAATAGGAGCCACAATGACCTTATTCGTATTACGGTCCACAGTCCACTGGAAGTTACGCAGCGCGCGTATGGAGTCACTGAAAAAGTAGGACTCTAAGGGTTTACGCGGTCTTTTCTCCTTCTTTGTAGAGTCTGCCGGCTCGCCCTGAGTTTGTCCCTCCTCGCCCTCAACGCCTGTATCGTACGGGTTTGTACCGTAACCACCAAGTCCATTTTGACCCAGAGTATTACCACGCGCTGCATTTCGCTGACCGCGCATAAGAGCTGAGGCATCAAGTTGAGCCACAGCTGGAAGGCTGACAAGCGAGAGCACAAAGAGCAATAGTGCTGATATGTAGCGTTTTACAAACATTACTTCTTACAGAAGAGCCAACCGGCTGTTGAGATTACTATATACAGAACGATAATTGCAGGCATAGAGTATACGCCGAGGGTCAAAAGTGCCACTAAACTTAGAGCTAAAAAGATATAGAGGCTCTTATTTTGGCTCCACGCAAAGCTTTTGAGTTTGAATGAGAACATACGAATAGGGCTTACCAGCAACGCTGCCATAACCACCGAAATCAATGCTATCCACTCTACCGACATCTCCTTATTTTCGTTCACAACTGCAAAGATAAACGACAGACAAAACAGAGCATTTGCCGGAGTAGGCAGACCCTCAAAAGTTTGATGTTGGCTATCGTCAATATTGAATTTAGCCAACCTTAGAGCCGAGAATGCCGCCATAATAAAAGGCACATACACCAATCCTTGTGCCACACACTCAGGCATCTCAAAGAAGACAGGAGACTGACAAGCAAAGGCATACATTGCAGCCGCAGGAGCAAAACCAAAGGATACCATATCAGCCAAAGAGTCCAACTGCACGCCTATATCGGAGTATTGGCGGAGCAGACGCGCCGTAAAGCCATCCAAGAAGTCGCACACAGCCGAGGCAACAACAAAGATAAAGGAGAGGGCAAAGTCACCCAACACCAAAGAGGAGACTACTGAACCACAACCACACAGCAGGTTGCACAAGGTTACGATATTAGGTACTGTAAATAACTTAATTTTCATTTTTCGCAGTTTTTAACTCACAAAGTTACAAAATATTTTTATCTTTGTACCATTAACACAAAAATAGAGGTTAATATGGCAGAAAAAAGAGAGATTTACTGCGTCATTATGGCTGGTGGAGCCGGTACACGCTTCTGGCCTAAAAGCCGCAAATCGCTTCCGAAACAGTTTTTGGATATTTTAGGTACGGGAAAGTCATTTATCCGTATGACCTTTGAGCGATTTAACAGAGAGATACCTGCTCAAAACTTCCTTGTAGTGACCAACCACAACTACAAGAATTTGGTACTTGAGCACCTCCCGGAGCTTAGTGAACAGCAAGTGTTATGTGAGCCTATAGGTCGCAATACAGCCCCTTGTATAAGTTATGCAGCCCACTTTTTGGCTGTCAAAGCACCAAGGTCAACAATGGTAGTAACCCCCTCTGACCACTATATAGCCAACGAGGAGGAGTTTTGCAGAGTGCTGACCCGATGCATTGAGCAGGTACAAAACCACAAGTGTCTGATGACCATAGGTATAAACCCAACCAGACCTGAAACAGGCTATGGTTATATTCAGAAGAGTAACAACAGCCCTATCTCGCCTGTAAAGTGCTTTACCGAGAAACCAAACCTTGAGGTAGCACAAGCTTTTCTAAGCAGTGGCGAATTTTTATGGAACTCCGGCATATTCATCTGGCAGACAGCAACCATTATTGAGCAGATAGCTCTCCATCTACCCGATATGCACACCCTATTCTCATCCATACACTATGGCGAGGCAACAGAGGAGCAAGATATAGTCGAAGCCTTTTCGCAGTGCCGCTCCATATCTATCGACTATGG
>JAZNTY010000225.1:0-5185 GCA_045592005.1 Alistipes sp.
AAAATAGCACAAAAAGTCACATTAATGCCACAAATGACCCCCTACAGCTGTCGTAGAACACTATTTTTGTATTCAAAAACTGCAAGTTTGTAATAAAAAATTATGAGTTTGTAATTCAATGAATGACAGATAGTTGTAAAATAATTGAAAATTTTATCGCCAAAACTCTTGACAAATAGGGTTCAATGTATTATATTTGCAGCATCAAATATTGAATACTATGAGATATCAGCTTGAAAAGTATCGGGGACCGCAGTCGAGGTATTGTTGTCCTCAATGTGGGAGAAAGGGTAAGTTTACGCGTTACATTGACACCGAGACGGGGCGGTATATAGACTCGACGGTAGGGATGTGTTCGCGCCGTGAGAAGTGTGGCTATCATCTGCCGCCAAGGCAGTGGTTTGAGCAGCACCGTAGCGTAGTGAACAGTGGCTACAGAGTGCGCGCGCCGAGTGTGAAGAGTTCAAAGGTGTTAGTCGAGCCGCCGCCGTTAACAGATTGTAGCACAGAGATTTGCACAATAGACAAAAGTTATATGCAGCGCTCTATGGAGCGAGAACATTGTGCCTATCTGCGCTGGTTAAGACGGATATTGCCGGAGCAGGAGTTTAACTGCATCAGGGAACTTTTTAACATCGGCTCAACGGAGGATGACAGAGCCATATTTTGGCAGGTGGATGTGCAGGGACGGGTGCGAACAGGCAAGGTTATGGCGTATGACGAGAATACCGGAAAAAGGCTAAAAAATAGCACAAATAGTTGCGATTGGGTTCATAGCATCCTTAAACGAGAGGGTAAACTGCCCAAAGATTGGACTCTGACACAATGCCTTTATGGAGAACATTTATTGAACATTGAACCTATAGACAAACTGCCGGTAGCCATTGTTGAGAGTTACAAAACGGTGCATATCGCCCAGGGAACAAGGGTCGGAAACTTCCTTTGGACTGCCGTAGATAGTCTTAACGGCTTGACGGCAAACCGCCTATCTGCACTCAAATCGCGCCGAGTGGTCCTCTTTCCCGACACCGGTGCGGGGTTTAGGGAGTGGAAAGAGAAGATTGTGCCTATAGCCAATCAGTTAGATTTGTCATTTTCGGTATCAACCCTGCTCATCAATGAGCCCGACGGATACGATATGGCAGACAAAATTTTGGATATCTTGGTTGGTTGAAAATGGTCGAAAGCTATCTCAAGACAACCAACCAACCACGAAGTAAACAATTACATTATAGACTTATGAGTAATATTACATCGATAGAAGAACTTCGTCAGCAGGTTATGACTAACCTTGACGATGCACAGCAGACTTTGTATGGCAATGTCTGTGCAACGACAATGATAAATTCGGCTCCTGAGCAGTTAGACTGCTTGATTGAGCCTATTTTGCCACGCGTAGGTGTGGCGGCTCTTATTGGTAGTTCCGACTCAGGTAAGAGCTCTCTATTGCGCGCTTTGGCGATGCATATATGCGTTGGAGCGCCATATTTCTTAGGTTTTGAGATAAAACCGATACATCGAAGAGCGTTATATATCTCGACAGAGGATGATATGAGTAGTGTGTCGGTATTGATGCGTAAGCAAGCCGACGAAATGGGGTGGCAGCCGGAGCGGTTGGGGGGCTTAACATTCCTTTTTGAGGATGACAATCTGTTTGAGACAATGGAGAAGATTGTTGCACATCGTCCTCACGACTTGGTTATTGTCGATGCCTTTGGAGACCTCTACGGAGGGGGTATGAACGACAATAACGCTGTGCGTAACTTCTTGAACCGTTTCAAGGAGTTTGCTTTACGCCACTCGCTGCTCGTTATATTTCTGCATCACACCGGTAAACGCACCGAAACGCTCTCGCCGAGCAAGCATAATGCTATTGGTAGTCAGGGCTTTGAGGCGAAGATGCGCTTTGTTGTCGAACTGAGGCGCGACCCTGACCCTGAGAGGGCAAATATACGCCACTTTTGTGTTGTCAAGGGTAACTATTTGCCACCGAGTTATAAACACTCCAGCTACGAAATGGAGTTTACGCCGTCGCTGAACTTTCGCCTCACGGGAGGACGAGTTCCCTTTGAGCTACTGCGCGAAAAGAGCGACGATGAACGCCGAGCGGAGGAACGACGACAAGTCGCTGAACTTAAGGCTCAGGGCTGTTCCGAGCGTCAAATTGCTGAGCGGGTGGGTGTTACGCGCCACGCTGTACGCCAATATCTCCACACGCCTGAAGAGGAGTGCCCGTTTTAATAGTGACTTGGTTGGTTGGTTGCCTTTCAGAGCCTCAACCAGCTACTCTTTGTTCACTAAGATTTTATAGCTCCACGGTTGGATATCGCCCCACATATGTTCATAGAGGGTGGTAGGGGCGTTGTTAAGGGCATCGTAGTAGTTGCCGGCGTAGATGCCGGTATGGAAGTCGCCAAAGACCTTATAGGGCGAGAGATTTGCGATAAATATTACGCGGTCCTCGTCCTTTTCTCGTACGAAAGTGAGCAGGCAGTCTGGGGCGTTGTTGTCTATCTCTATAAAGCTGCCGCCTCTATCGGCTGAATGGAGCGCTTTATGGTTATGGTAGAGGGCGCACATCTTTGTGTAGAAGTCGCTGTAGTTGTTCTTCTCAAATTGTGGCATAGGGTCTGCATCGAAAAAGGCGAATGAGTGGTCATAGCCGAACTCCTGACCGGTATATATTAGAGGCAGGCTGTTGGGGAGCAGAAAAGTGAGGGCAGCGAAAGGGAATAGGGCAGCGCCAAATCGTTTATGTTCGCTGCCGGACCAGGAATTTTCGTCGTGGTTTGTAATAAAGTGCATACGCATACTCCAGGCGGGAAAGCGGCGGCGGTCGGAGTGTATCACTTCGCGCAGGGTCCACACGCGCGTCAAACCTTGTGCCACATCGCACATAGCGTGGTGCAGGCGCCAGCCGTAGCAGCAGTTAAAGGCGTTTTGGAAGAGGTTATCCTCCTCAGCCTCAGCGAGTAGGAATATATCGTCACGGATACTTTGGAGGTTAAATCGAACCACTTGCCAGAACTCTATAGGCACAAGCATTGCCATATCGCACCTAAAGCCGTCGATGCCAAGTTCTGTGACCCAGAACTTCATAGCCTCAATCTGACCCTGCCACACATCGCGGTTTTGGTAGTTTAGCTGAGCAGTATCGCTCCAGTCCCAGGGTATGCAGGGGGAAGAGTCAGCATTGCGCAGATACCAATCTGCGGGTTTGTCTGTCAGCCAGGTGGCATCGCGAGAGGTGTGGTTTGCGACCCAATCGAGTATAACCTTTAGCCCCAAATTGTGGGCTTTGAGGACAAAGTCATCCAACTGCGCCATAGTGCCTAAGTCGGGGTTTACTTTGTAGTAGTCAGCCACCGAGTAGTATGAGCCTAAGCTGCCTTTGCGGTCGAGTTTACCGATAGGGTGTATAGGCATAAGCCAAATAATATCTACGCCCAACTCCTTGAGCCTTGGAAGATGCTCGGCAGCGGCAGCAAGGGTGCCCTGAGGTGTAAGCTGGCGTATGTTCATCTCATACAGCACAGCATTGTAGCTCCATTGAGGGTGTTTCATCTTAGGTTGTTCTATAATATCTGTTTTGTAGTGAGCACAAAGATACAAAATAATGCTGTATTTAGAAATATTTGGTGCAAAATGTAAAAGAAATGCATTGAGACTTTTCAAATTCAACAAAAATTTATATCTTTGTCCAACTTTGCGTATGTGTACGCGCGCGAAGTGTATTATTGGAGATAATAAAGTATATATAGTATGAAAATCTTAAGACCTCTTTACATCGTTCTCATAGCGGTGGCTATGAGTGGATGTTCGGCTGTGCAGCGCACTGCGTATATGCAGGATGTGCAGAACGATGCGGCTGTTACGGTGGCAGCGGAGCAGCAAATTCGCATTAAACCCTTTGACCGTCTCTTTGTTGTTGTTACGAGCAAGGACCCGGAGCTTGCTGCGCCGTTTAATGTTATGACCTCCTACAACTCTCTCTCCAACAACCCTATAGGACAGACTACGGTCAGCAGCACCAATGGACTTCAGGTGCGTACGGTTGACAGCGAGGGCAGACTCTATATGCCGATAATTGGCGATATTGAGTGTGTAGGCAAGACCCGCACCGAGCTGTCGGAGCTTATAGCCAAGAAGATTGTTGAGGGCGGCTATATTGCAGATGCGGCAGTGAATATCCAATTTGCGGATATGAAGATTTTCGTTATGGGCGAGGTAGCTCGCGCCGGACAGTTTGATGTTACACGCGACCAGATTACACTTCTTGAGGCGTTGGCTATGGCAGGGGATATGACCATTTATGGAAATCGTACCAATGTTACCGTTGTCCGTAAGGAGTCAGGACAGACCAAGACCTATGTAGTCAACCTGCTTGACAGCCGTTGCTTTACCTCTCCAGCGTACTATCTACAGCAGGGCGATGTTGTCTATGTTCAGCCGAAGAAACAGCGCGCGGCAACGGGCGAGATAAACCAAAACCGCAGCTTTTGGATATCTATAGTCAGCACCTTGCTCTCGGCAGCCTCTCTTGTAGTAACCATTACCAAAATTAAGTAATAGACAGCTATGGAACAGTATCAGCAGAATGAATTGACACCACTACAGGGCGAAAATAGCGCCACCGATATTCAGAGCTTTAGTTTTCAGGATATAGTTGAAATGGTTCTTAAGAGGTGGTATTGGTTTGTTATCTCGGTAGCCCTCTTTTTGTCACTCGGCGTACTCTATATAATGAAGAGTTCTCCGGTCTATCAGCGAAACGCCACGATAATGGTCAAGGATAGCCGTAAGGGAAGTGGAGTCAACGAGATGGCAGCCTTTAGTGAGATTGCCGGCATAACCACCCGCCGCAATGTGGATAACGAGCTGTTTGTCCTCCAGGCACGCCGCCTTATGGTCGAGGTAGTGGAGCGTTTGGGTCTTACTGTCAAGTATACCACCCGCTCAGGCTTGCGTACAGTAGACCTCTATCGCCGCAGCCCTATAGATGTTACCTTTGTCAATGACAATGGCACCGCCCGCTGCTCATTTAAGGTTGACCTTTTGGCAGAGCAGGTTTACCTTTATGACTTTACACGCCCACAGAGTGCCGATGTAGATACTGACGATGACGATAAGTTCGAGGTTACCGCCCCTTATGGCAGTAGGATAATGACACCGTCCGGCGAGATAG
>JAZNTY010000226.1:0-5957 GCA_045592005.1 Alistipes sp.
CAACAAGCATCTATAACCTCACCCAAGTTATGTGGAGCCATATTGGTAGCCATACCTACAGCAATACCGCTGGCACCATTTACTAAGAGCAACGGAATTTTTGTAGGGAGTACAGTAGGCTCAAGTTCTTCGCCATCAAAGTTTGGAGTCCAATCAATAGTTTGTTTGTCGATATCAGCCATAACTTCGGCAGAGATTTTCTGCAAGCGAGCCTCGGTATAACGCATAGCCGCAGGAGAGTCTCCGTCCATAGAACCAAAGTTACCCTGACCATCTACAAGAGGATAACGCATAGCCCAATCCTGAGCCATACGACACATTGCGTCATATACAGAGGAGGCTCCGTGTGGGTGGAACTTACCCAACACATCACCCACGATACGGGCAGACTTACGAGTCTCCTTGTCGTGATACAGATGCAAGTGCTCACTCATATCAAAGAGGATACGGCGATGAACAGGCTTAAGACCGTCACGAACATCAGGCAACGCACGCGAAACAATTACCGACATCGAATAGTTGATGTAGGCGGTTTTCATCTGCTCCTCGATATTTACTCTATCAATTCTGCCGACTAAACCATCATTTTTCTCTTCTAATTCCATAATATACTACAAGTTCTTTTTGAACATTCATTTATACACGCGCAAAAATAGCGATTATTTTCGATTTAAGCAACTTTGGACTCTAATTTTGGGTCTCTTTTTTTGACTAAACGGATATAATTTGCAATTATTGCCCCTTTTTGGGCGATTTTAGGGAGTTGAGACCACTACTCCGATAGGGTGTCGGATGCTAAACTGATTGTACCATCCTTAGAGATGGATACCTGCTGAGTATCCACAAGGTTAAGTACAGCCTTATCTATCTGCTCTAATGGTAGCAGTAGGTTGTTTGATAGCTGGCGCATGGCGCAAGGAGTATCGGCGATATGCTCTTTTATTAGCTCTTCAACGCTCTTTGCCTTCTGTAGTTTTCGTTTTGCACGACAGATGTCGCAACATCCGCAAGGCTCAATATCTTTATCGCCAAAGTAGCCGCCTATAAATTGACTACGACACATAGTCTGGTTTTGAGTATAGTCAACTATCGCCTCAAAACGCATTAACATCTGTTCCATACGCTGAGAATATGTACTCGGTGCAATGTATATATCAGATGTAGGTAAGCGCTCTTCGTTCATGTGTATCATTGCCGAAGTACTTGCCGGAATATATGTTATAATCTGTCGGCGCCATAAATCTTTAAGCACCTGATGTACTACCTCTTCTTTAAGATAGCATTTGGCTGCAATAAATTGTTCATTTATGGCTCTAAAGTCGGTAAACAATCCGTGATAGATGCGCATCATAATACTTATTACACCCTCGGTAACTCTGTCCATATCAATCTTGTATAACTCGTCCCTGCTGACTCTGAATATCATACGGGCTGGGTTATCTGACTCATCTATGTAGGTTATATACTCGTTGCGCTCCAAAATGTCAATGGCGCCAAGAACCACAGCAGGGAAGTAGTGCTCATGGACACTGAATTGGTATACATTGAAGGCATATGATGCGCCCTTGCCGTCGCCTATGGCTATTTGAAGATATGAGCATATCTGTTCATATATCCTCTTAACCTTCTCTAAAGGTGGGTACTTGCTTCTCAGGCGACGACGCATAGTCTTAAAATTTCTGTCGGCGACAAGCATAACGGCATAGCTCGGATTGCCATCACGACCGGCGCGACCTGACTCTTGATAGTAATTCTCCAATGAGTCACTAGCCGAGTAGTGAATGACAAAGCGTACATCTGCCTTGTCGATACCCATGCCAAAGGCGCTTGTGGCGACCATAACGCGCACTTCACCGTTGACCCACTCCTCTTGACGGATAGTTCTCTCTACGGACGGCAATCCGGCGTGGTAGTATGAGGCACTGAAACCATAATTGCGCAAATCTTTGCATAGCTGCTCTACAGAATTACGCTTGCGAGCATAAATAATACCTGAACCTGGTATGCTCTCCAAAATACGCACCACCTGACTGAATTTGTCTACCACATTGCGCACAACATAGCTGATATTTGGGCGAGCAAAAGAGCTACGACGGATATTGTTAATCCTAAAGCTGAGTTTGTCCATAATATCCTTAGCTACATTTTCGGTAGCTGAAGCTGTAAGGGCAAGGATAGGGGCTTTGGGATGCATCTCCCTAAGCTCGGTTAAGTGTAGGTACGAAGGGCGGAAGTCGTAGCCCCATTGTGATATACAGTGCGCTTCATCGACGGCTATCAGCGATACATCCATTCGTCCTGCACGCAGTATAAATATATCCGACTTAATACGCTCTGGGGCGATGTATAAAAACTTAACATCACCATAGACACAATTGTCTAACGCAATATCAATCTGTCTATCTGACAGTCCCGAATGTATAGCCACAGCAGAGATGCCTTTGGCTCGTAGCGTATCTACTTGGTCTTTCATTAGGGCAATCAGCGGAGTGATTACGATGCACATACCCTCCATAACCATTGTCGGCAGTTGATAAGTCATTGATTTACCACCGCCGGTAGGCAATAAGGCAAGAGTATCCTTGCCCGATAGTACATCTGAGATAATCTCATACTGCATCGGACGGAAACTACTATAGCCCCAATGTTTTTTGAGTATGTCGAGTAACTTCTCCTTCATCGGTCGCTAAATTACACTTTTTTTTGCTGACATACTATTTTTTCAATGAAAATCGTATCTTTGTAGGCTGAAAAGAGTCAATTTTATGAAAAGCGAATATCAAAAGATGATGGATGGCGAGCTCTATAACTTTCATGATCCGGAGGTTAATGATGCTTTTGCCCGATGTAAGGAGATACTTGTGCGGCTCAATGCTATGACTCGTCGCAACCCTGAGTTTCCTCGGCTTTTGCGCGAACTTATTCCCAATATAGCCGAGAGTTCAACTATCTCGGTGCCATTCTATTGTGATTTGGGTTTTCGTATCAAGGTGGGCGAGCACTCCTTTATTAACAAGAACTGCACCTTCCTCGACTCTGGCGGTATAACAATCGGTAACTATACCAAAATTGGACCCTCTTGTGGGTTTTATACCCCTCAGCATCCGACCAACTACCTTGAGCGCCGTAAGCCTATTGAGACGGGTATGCCTATAACAATTGGCGACGACTGCTGGATAGGCGGCTCAGTGACAATTTGTCCAGGGGTAACTATCGGTAATCGTTGTGTTATTGCTGCCGGTAGCGTTGTGGTACACGATATTCCGGATGATTGTCTTGCTGCCGGTAATCCGGCTGTAATAAAGAAAAAACTATTGTAGAAAACATATCTTTAATTATGTACGAATATATTACAGGAAAACTTGTCGAGGTTGCACCCGCATACGCTGTTGTTGAAGCTGGCGGTATTGGCTATTTTATAAATATCTCACTCCAAACCTATTCAGAGATAGAGAATAGTGAGTATGTAACGCTATATCTACACTATGTCGTGCGCGAAGATGCTCAAACTTTTTACGGTTTTGCTACAAAGATGGAGCGAGAGCTCTTTCGTCTGCTGATAGGAGTGTCAGGCGTGGGTGGAAATACGGCTCGAATGATACAATCGACCTATTCGCCAGCCGAACTGCGAAATATCATAGGTTCTGGAAATGCTGTGTTGTTGAAGAATGTCAAGGGTTTGGGTCTTAAGACGGCTCAAAAGATAATCGTTGACTTGAGTGGCAAAATGGTAGATCTTAAGGCTGATGGTAAGAGTGCTGATGTTGTGGTCGCAGTTAATAATGAGGTCTTTGACGAAGCTCTGTCGGCTCTGATTATGCTTGGTTTCCAGAAAACAGCCTCGGATAAGGTGCTCAAAAAGATGTTCAAAGAGAACCCTGACTTGCGCGTAGAGGAGGCAATTCGTCTTGCATTAAAGCAATTATAATTCGAATTATAATTGGATGTTCGCGTAATATTTTATATCTTTGCGCGTTATATGGCTATGAAACGATTTTTTACAGCGCTGATATTGGTCACTGCGACTTTTTTGTCGGGGTGTAACGATAATGAAGATATATTGACAAAGCAGAAGGATAGTATTGTCAAGTATCTTACTTCGTCGCGCCGTATGGTTGCTCAGGAGGAGGTTGGCTCTGTTATCGAGGAGAACCCTCCGTTTTACACAGCCTTTGACCAATCGGTGTATCGTCATATTACCAACTACTATGAGACAGATAGGGAGGAGTGGAGTTTGGTAGATGCTAATAGTGTTTTGGATATCAGCTTCAATGCCTATATCTTCTCCGGGTCGGAGCCTACCTTACAAAACCTCTATTGGTCCAATATTCCGGCAACCATTTCGGCTTATGAGGCTGCGAATAACCACCCTTATGACAAGCTAATATGGTCCGAGGAACCACTTACTGTTCAGTTGGGGCGTGGACATATCATCAAGGGTCTTGAGCAGGCGTTGGTTGGTTGTCGTGACCAGGACTCTGTGCAGGTATATATGACTTCGGAGGCTGCCTATGGTAAAAATATTATTGGCTCGGTACCAAAAAATAGCTCCGTGGCATGGTATATTAAAATATTGAATGTAACAAAGTAGAAATATGAAGATTTTTATAACTCTTATCCTCACACTCTTTGCCCTCAGCTCTTGTGTTAAGGAGCCTGAATATTCGGGCGATGAGATGGAGTCGCGTGCTCTTAGAGCTTGGATTAAAAAGAACCGCCCAGACCTTCTTGGTAACTATCAGCAGGAGGGTGGATATTATGTTGATGTTTTAGCTTGGGGTGATATGCAAAGCGCCGCAGCTGATAACGATTTAGGTTCAGAACCCATTATGGAGCAGGATACTTGCTGGATGTATTACGATATCAATGGTTATGACTTAGACGGCAATCTTTGCACAACCCGTAGTGAGGTTTTGGCTCGTATGCAGACCACCTTCTCGGACCGCACACACTATGTGCCATATGCTAACTTTTGCGGCGAGAATGAATATTATGCTTTTGTTGAGGGTAGCTACTTAGCTGCTCGCAATAAATTGACTCTAAGCCAAGAGTATGTTAATAATAATTCCGATATATGTAAGGGTACAGAGCTTGTTTTGCGTAAAGGCACTAAAGTGCGCCTTTATATGACCTCTACTATCGGTTATGGTTCAAGTGGTTCCTCTGCTGAGGGCGGTTATGAGGGTCAGTATTCGTTAGATACCAATGTGCCACTCGTTATGGAGATTGATGTTAAACGCGTAGTTAAAAACCCTTCTGATACAGAGTTAGATATGGTTGAACAGCTTGTATCTCAGAGTAATAGCTCTGCAAGTGAACCACTTTGGCTTCAGGTTGAAAATACTGAGGATGCCAACGATAACACTGCATCAACTCAGGCTGAAGAGGGTAAAGATGATGCTACCACTGAGAAAAAGTACTACGAAGGTCTTTATTATAGTACCTCATTTTTACCAAATAGCACCTTCGCGCACCTTCATTATGCTCGTCCAGATTTGGCGGGCTTAGATAACCCTTATCAGGACTCGCAGCGCTATGCAGACATGGCTCAGTTCGATAAAAAACTTTGGGAAATACTTGATAAGAAGTTTGAGAAGCAGATTAATAAAACATCAGACGAAGATGCTAAGGCTATTGGCGATACGAATGCCGCTATGATTTGGTATGTGGGTCGTTTCCTTGATGGCTTTATCTTTGATACCAATATTGACGAGGTTAAAGAGCTTGCCTTTAACGAGACCGATGCCAGCAGCGCTCTCTCTTACTCTGTCAGCTCTGATAAGGATGACTATATCAGCGCGTGGGCACATTGTATTCCTAAACTTCGATATGGTCGCTGGGGCGCTATTGTAACCACTTCTGGTTATGCTTACGGTACCACAGGTATCTCGGCATCTACAAGCACCACATCTTCAGGTAGCAATTATAACTATTACAATATGATGAACTATTACAAC